>JAYEIA010000089.1:0-12576 GCA_034659855.1 Bacteroidota bacterium | reverse complement strand
GCTTACTATAAGTTAAATTCAGAAAAAAATTCATACCTATATTTAAAAAAGCTGTATAATCTAAAAGAGTTACAATTTCAAATGTGTTACTACTTACCATTCAATTTATGAATCCGGTCTAAAACGTATGTTTTATTTTAGTAAAACAAGTTATATGCTTAATTATCAGAGTTTTATAAATTATTTTATAATTAACTTAAAACTCTTATTTTTAGTACTTTAACTTTATAATCTTTCAACTTTATAGCTTTTTAAACTGAACTCATTTATTAGTTATAATCTTCTGCCAAGCTTTTTTACTACTTCGTTTTTCCACTCAGAGAATGTACCCTCTTCAATTTTAGTTCGAGCAAAGCGTACCAAATCCAAATAAAACGCCAAATTGTGAATTCCTGCAATCTGAGCTGCCAGTCGCTCATTCGCTTTCACTAAATGTCTCAAATAAGCCTTGGTGTAATAACTGTCAACATAAGAAGTTCCCTGTTCATCGAGTACCGAGAAATCTTTCTCCCATTTTTTATTCTTAATATTAATGGTTCCTTCCCAAGTGAATAACACCCCGTGTCTTCCGTTTCTTGTAGGCATTACACAGTCAAACATGTCAGTACCCAAAGCAATTCCTTCCAAAATATTTTCCGGTGTGCCCACGCCCATTAAGTAGCGAGGTTTGTCTTGCGGCAAAACATGATTTACAATATCCAACATTTCATACATTACCTCATGGGACTCACCCACCGACAAACCGCCTATGGCATTTCCTTCACATTCCATGGAAGCAATAAATTCTGCCGATTTTATTCGCAAATCTTTATAAGTACTGCCTTGCACTATGGGAAAATAAGCCTGCTTATGCCCATATAAAGGGTCTGTTTTTCTAAAATAATCTACTCCCCTTTTCAACCATTGATGAGTAAGTTCTGTCGATTTTTGGGCATAATCAAAATCTGCCGGGTAAGGAGCACATTCATCCAAAGCCATAATAATATCCGCTCCGATAATTCGTTCAGTATCCACAACACTTTCGGGAGTAAACAAGTGTTTTGAACCGTCAATATGAGAACTGAACTCTACTCCCTCTTGGGTAATTTTCCTGCGATCTGACAATGAAAATACTTGATAGCCGCCACTATCGGTCAAAATGGGTTTATCCCAATTCATAAATTTATGCAAGCCCCCGGCCTGTTTCATGACCTCGTTCCCAGGGCGTAAATACAAATGATAAGTGTTCCCCAATATAATTTGTGCTTTAATATCCTCACTGAGCTCTCTCTGGTGAATACCTTTTACGCTGCCCACAGTCCCTACAGGCATAAAAATCGGGGTTTTAATTTCGCCGTGGTCAGTCTTTATAGTACCGGTACGTGCAGAACTTTTCGGGTCTTGTTTGTGTATCTTAAATTTCATAATTCAGTATATTTTCAACCCACAAAAATACAATTATTCTCGGTATTGAAAAATAAGCTCCAAATTGACAAATTTTACAAAAAAAAATCAAATCTGCCTTTTTGACAGACAAAAACACCCGATCAAACTGTCGATTTGTACTTAAAGATGCCTTTTTTTCAGAAAAAGCACTAAAAACAATATCGGCACAATGATTGATAATTATTGGACAGTAAACAGAATACTAATTACTTGAAAATAAAAATAAAATGGGAAAAATTATCGGAATTGATTTAGGAACTACAAACTCAGTTGTTTCTGTAATGGAAGGAAACGAACCGGTTGTAATACCTAATAGTGAAGGAAAAAGAACAACACCCTCAGTAGTCGCTTTTGTTGAAGGCGGAGAACGCAAAGTAGGTGATCCGGCAAAAAGACAAGCCATTACCAATCCTGAGAAAACGATTTACTCGGTAAAAAGACTGATTGGCGAAAAATATGACAATGTATCCAAAGATGTTAAACGCCTGCCTTATAAGATTGTGAAAGGCAATAACAATCAACCAAAAATAAAAATTGACGGCAGAGAATATAGCCCACAAGAAATATCAGCAATGATTCTTCAGAAAATGAAGAAAACCGCTGAAGATTATCTCGGCGAAGAAGTTTCGGAGGCTGTAATTACGGTACCGGCATATTTTGACGATTCTCAAAGACAAGCCACCAAAGAAGCCGGGGAAATTACCGGACTTAAAGTCAGACGAATTATTAACGAACCAACAGCTGCATCATTGGCATACGGTCTTGACAAAAAAGACAAAGACCAGACCATTGCAGTATTTGACCTCGGCGGCGGAACATTCGATATTTCCATATTGGAATTGGGCGACGGCGTTTTTGAAGTAAAATCTACCAATGGCGACACACACCTCGGAGGAGATGACTTTGACGAAGTAATTATCCAGTGGTTGGCTGAAGAATTTCTTAAGGACGAAAACATTGACCTGAGAAAAGACCCAATGGCTCTTCAAAGACTGAAAGAAGCTGCCGAAAAAGCAAAAGTTGAACTATCTTCATCTACAAGTACAGAAATTAACTTACCTTATATAATGCCTGTTGATGGTATACCGAAACACTTGGTAAGAAAACTGACGCGTTCAAAATTTGAGCAATTGGCTGACCAATTAATCCAAAATGTTATAGGTCCTTGTAAAGCAGCAATGGATGATGCCGACTTGACAAACTCAGATATTGACGAAATTATCCTTGTAGGCGGCTCGACAAGAATGCCGGCTATTCAGGAAAAAGTTAAAGCATTTTTCGGCAAAGACCCCTCAAAAGGAGTTAATCCGGATGAAGTGGTAGCCGTTGGTGCTGCTATTCAAGGCGGTGTCCTTTCAGGCGATGTCAAAGATGTATTGTTGTTGGATGTTACTCCGTTGTCTCTCGGTATTGAAACGATGGGCAGCCGAATGACAAAACTTATTGAATCGAATACAACGATTCCTACAAAAAAGACAGAAACATTTACTACTGCTGCCGACAATCAACCGTCTGTTGAAATTCATGTTCTTCAAGGAGAACGACCAATGGCCGGGGATAACAAAACCATAGGACGATTCCACTTAGACAGCATTCCGCCTTCTCCAAGAGGTGTTCCGCAAATTGAAGTAATCTTTGACATTGATGCAGACGGAATTATGAATGTTTCGGCAAAAGATAAAGGTACAGGTAAAGAGCAAAACATTCGAATTGAAGCCTCTTCGGGACTGACTGAGGAAGAAGTGGAAAAAATGAAGCAAGAAGCCAAAGAAAATGCCGATGCCGATGCACAAACGAAAGACCGTATTGACAAAATAAATAAAGCAGACAGCACCATTTTCCAAACAGAAAAACAACTGAAAGAATTTGGCGATAAAATTCCTGCTGAGAAAAAAGAGCCGATTGAGCAAGCTCTCACTAAATTAAAAGAAGCACATAAAGCAGAAGATTTGGACGGAATTGATGCGGCTACTGAAGAACTGAACAAAGTTTTCCAGGCTGCTACTCAAGAGATGTACAACCAAGGTGGTGCTCAAGGCGGACCACAAGGTGCAGACGGAGCAAATTTTCAAGATATGAATTTTAATAATCAAGACGGAGCACAAGGTCAGTCAGGTGATGACAAAAAAGATGACGACGATGTGCAAGACGTAGATTATGAAGAAGTAAAATAAATAAATACCGGAAATAATCGAGGCATAAAATCCTCGATTATTTCCCTATTATTATTTTTTATTTTGAAAATTTATCCTACTTTTGCGACCTCATTGCGGGTATGGCGAAATTGGCAGACGCGTTAGACTTAGGATCTAATGTCTTATGACGTGGGGGTTCGAGTCCCTTTACCCGCACAAGATAAGAAACCGTCGGCTTACCGACGGTTTTTTTATTTAACAGACTTAATGTCTGTTCAAAATGTAAAAAAAAGTTATAAATATTACTTTAAAATTATTTCAATGAATATCAGTAAAGAAATTAGAGAAGACTTAACAGCAGTAATCAGTTTAAGCATCAAAGAAGAAGATTACAAACCTCAAGTAGAGCAAGAATTGAAAAAATACAGAAAAGATGCTTCCGTTAAAGGGTTCAGAAAAGGAAAAGCACCTATGGGACTTATCAAAAAAATGGCCGGTTCTTCGGTTACTGTTCAAGAAATTGACAAATTAGTTTCTCGTTCTCTTTCAGATTTCATCACCAAGGAAGAGATGAGCCTTTTGGGGCAACCCCTTCCGGCAGAAGGTCAAGAACCATTAGATATTGATAATAATACGGAGCATAAATTCAATTTTGAAGTCGGAATAGCTCCCGAAGTTGAAGTCTCATTGGATAAACGAACAAAAATTCCTTATTACACCATAAAAATTGATGACGAGCTGGTAAACAAAGAAAAAGACAAATATTTGCAACAGTTTGGCAGTATGAAGCAGATGGATAATACCGGGGAGAAATCCTACCTAAAAGCAGATATCAAGCAAAGTAACAAAGACGGCGAGATTGTAGAAGACGGCATATTGTCTCAAGATACAACATTAGCTGTTGATATTATTAAAGATGAAGACATCAAGAAACAATTTATAGATAAGGCGGCCGGAGATTCTCTGACTGTGGATCTTAAAAAAGCATATCCTAACGATACGGAACTTGCCGGTATGTTAAGTATTGATAAAGAAACTGTTGCTGATATTGAGCCTTTCTTTAACCTGACCATCAACGAAATTACTGAATTTGAAAAATCAGAAATAAATCAAGAGTTCTTTGACAAAGCATTCGGACCCGACAATGTGAAATCTGAAGAAGAATTCACAGAAAAGATAAAAGCGAATATTGCTAAGGCTTACGAACAAGAATCAGATTTCCGATTTAGTGTTGATGCCAAAGAAAAATTGATTGAACGATACAATCCAAAATTACCGGAAGAATTCCTTAAACGTTGGTTGCTGGAAACAGACAAAGAAGGCAAACTGACCGAAGAAAAATTGGAAGAAGAATTTGACGATTTTACAAAAGACCTCAAATGGAGAGTGATTAACAACCGAGTGGCCGAAGCCGAGAAATTTGAAGTGACTGAAGAGGAACTCAAAGAAGAGTCGGCTAAATTTACACAAGCTCAAATGCAACAATATGGCATTGATTTAGGATCATTGCCGCCGGAAACATTGGACCAATTTATTTCTAAAAATTTGGAAAAACCGGAAGACCGAAATAAATTTACGGAAAAAGTAATTGAAAACAAAGTGGTTAATTTCATAAAAGAAAATGTAAAACTTGACGACTCTGAATTGGATATGGACGAATTCAAAAAACTTTACGAATAATTGGCGTGTTTCATAAAGTGTAAAGTTTAAGGCATTCTGAAATTTTAAACCGGAGTTTACCTATTGTAAATGAAGATTTTAAAACTTTTAAAATAACGCAGAAATTTACATTTATGAAATATGACGAATAATTTACAGAAAAGCAGTTGAAGCCTAATACGGCTTTTTACATTATAACAGTTAAAACAACAAGACATGAATCACAAATCTGAATTTGATAAGTTTGCGACCAAACATATGGGTATTGGAAGCCTACGCATGGATGAATATTACAAAACATTCAAAGACAATTATATATCACCCACAATTATTGAAGAACGCCAGATGAATGTTGCTCAAATGGATGTGTTTTCAAGATTAATGATGGATCGAATCATTTTTCTGGGACTGCCTATAAACGACTATGTAGCTAATATTATTCAAGCTCAACTTTTGTTTTTGGAGTCGTCTGATGCCGCCAAAGACATTCAAATATACGTTAATTCGCCCGGCGGATCGGTTTATTCCGGACTCGGAATTTATGACACCATGCAATATGTTGCCCCCGATGTTACAACAACTTGCACCGGTATTGCAGCTTCTATGGGAGCTGTTTTATTAGCTGCCGGAGTAAAAGGCAAACGCTCAGCATTGCAACATTCACGCATCATGATTCACCAACCGATGGGTGGTGCGCAAGGTCAAGCTTCTGACATAGAGATTATGTACAAACAAATCTTATCCCTAAAATCAGAACTGTACGAAATTTTGGCCGATCACACCGGCAAACCGCTTAAGACAATCGAAAAAGACTCGGACAGAGATTATTGGATGAGTTCAAAAGAAGCCAAAGAATATGGTATGATTGATCGAGTGATGTTGAACAATAAAGACAAACAGGAAGAATAGTATTCGATAATTTCATAATAATTGTCGGATGCATGCTATGTTTCCGACAATTTTTTAATTTAATTATTTTAAAATAAGACATTGTGGCAAAAAAAGATAAATGTACTTTTTGCGGAAGAGAAAGAAACGAAGTCAATTTTTTAATTGCAGGAATAGACGGACATATTTGTGATGAATGTGCAGCCCGAGCTAACGAAATAGTGGATGAAGAAAAAAAGACACAAGCCGGCGATGCCTTGCAATACTCTAAGGATATTCATGTAAAAAAGCCCAAGAAAATTAAAGAATTTCTGGACCAATATATTATCGGGCAAGAAGAATCAA
The DNA here is from genome assembly GCA_034659855.1 of Bacteroidota bacterium. Lineage (GTDB taxonomy): Bacteria > Bacteroidota > Bacteroidia > Bacteroidales > JAADGE01 > JAYEIA01. Next base: position 6,124 of record JAYEIA010000089.1, on the reverse strand, counting down.
AAAAAATAATGTCGGTTGCCGTATATAACCACTACAAACGCCTGGGGCAAGAACAACTTGACGATGAGGTAGAGATCGAAAAATCCAATGTAATTATGGTTGGTGAAACCGGTACCGGGAAAACATTGCTGGCTAAAACCATTGCTAAAATGCTGGAGGTTCCCTTTGCTATTGTTGATGCCACCGTTCTTACCGAAGCAGGCTATGTTGGAGAAGACATCGAAAGTTTGCTTACAAAACTCCTGCAAGCGGCCGACTATAACGAAAAATTAGCCGAAAGAGGTATCGTATATATTGATGAGTTGGATAAAATTGCCCGGAAATCTGACAATCCCTCAATCACCCGTGATGTATCGGGTGAAGGCGTACAGCAAGGTTTATTGAAACTTTTGGAAGGCTCAGTGGTTAATGTTTCACCCAAAGGCGGCAGAAAACATCCCGAGCAAAACCTTATCCCGATAGACACGACCAACATTTTGTTTATTGCCGGCGGTGCTTTTGACGGCATTGAGAAAAAAATTGCAAACCGACTGAACACCAGCATCATTGGTTTTGATAAAAAAGGTACTGATATGGTGGACAAAACAAACTTGTTGCAATATATCAGTCCGCAAGATTTAAAATCATTTGGGTTGATTCCTGAAATAATCGGACGTTTGCCGGTACTCAGCTACTTAAACCCGCTGGATGATAAAGCTTTGCGAATGATTCTTACAGACCCCAAAAACTCCATTATCAAACAATACAAAAAATTGTTTAAGATGGATGATATTGAACTTTCTTTTACCGAGGGGGCGTTGGAACATATTGTAGAGAAAGCCGTGGAATTTAAACTCGGAGCGAGAGGCTTAAGAAGTATCTGCGAAAATATTATGACAGATGCTATGTTTAATTTACCATCCGAGGATATTAATAAATTCAAGGTAGATTTGAATTATGTTAGAACAAAATTGTCAAAAATAGATTCCAAAAAATTGCATGTGGCATAGTTCAAATGCATTTTATATTCAAAAGCCCGTATGAGCAAAATCATACGGGCTTTTATGTTTCTTAAGTTTGGTAATCTCATAAATGAGTCCGGTCTAAAAAGTATGTTCTATTTTAGCAAAACAAGTTATATGCTTAATTCTTAGGGTTTTATAAATTGCTTTCCAATTAACTTAAGCCTCATATTTTTAGCACTTTAACTTTATATAACAAACGTCATATTAAATTGCATTTTGTCAATAAGGTTTTAAAAATTAATATTCTGCACTTGTCAGGTGTTTTCACCTGACAGGAATTTGTATCCGGATAGATCCTGTGCGGTGAAAACACCACACAGGTGCAGATATGAAATGTAATGTGACAGGGTAAATTGTCTGTAACCGCATTTATATAAGTCGTTTATTATAAACTTTCAACTTTATAACTTTTTAAACTGAACTCATAAATGCATCTTCACATTTCTTCGAAGGCTGTATTTAAGTCCCCCCCTTGCTTTGCAAAAATTAGATACAAATATTTTACTCTGATACTTTTACCCAACAGTTTTCTACATCTCTAAAGCCACCAAAGTTATATCATCTCTCTGTGTTGTGTTTTCCTGCCAATCATCAATAAAATCTTTAACCACATCTTTTTGTTTTTCTAATGGGAGGGTTTTAATTACATCTAAGAGTTTTATAAAACCGGTCGAAGTCAGTTTACTCCGATCAACATTATTTTGATCAATTAAACCATCGGTTGTGATATATATATAATCCCCTTGGGCAAACTCCAATTCAATTTGCTTAAAATCCTTTTTGTTTTGCTTTTTCAGCATCCCCCCGATTGATCGGCGAGTGGCCTTTATTCGGTTAATTTTTTCGTCAGATTTTGAATAACTGTATAACGGTACTTTGGCTCCGGCATAAACCACTTTTCGCCGTCCGTTTTTTGATCGTTCAAAACGACAGAGGGCTAAATCCATACCGTCATTATTCATGGTCGTTTCTTGCTTGAGGGTCAGTACAATTTCTCTGTCCAACTCTTCAAGTATCTTGCTTGGTTCAAAAATTTGCCGTTCATTTACAATCTCACGCAACATGTGGCTGCCTATCATACTCATGAACGAACCGGGAACACCATGCCCCGTACAATCCACAACGGCAAAAAATACATAATCGGGATGAAAAAATGAAGTCCAATAAAAATCTCCGGAGACAATATCTTTGGGTCTGTATATTACAAAATTATTGAAGCGATTCGAAAATTCCTCATGCAAAGGCAGTATAGCTTTTTGAATTGTGCTTGCATATTTTATACTTTTTTCTACCTGAACATTTCTCTTCTCCAAAATTTCTCTGTTTTCTTCTACAGCTTCCTTTTGGGCAAATATTTCTTCATTTTGTTGCAACAATTCTTCATTCTTCGACAAAATTTCAATTTTTTGTGATTCAATTTCCTCGGTTCTTTTTTCAACAATTTCTTCCAAATTTTTATTCTTAAAATCTAACTCCAGACTTAATTGTTCCACCGCATTAAATGCATTTGAAAAGCGCTTAGCCAGGGCATAGGATTGAACTAAAATAAAATATATCAGTCCGTAGTGACTTATAAATTTTCCTCCGTCGGCAGCAACAGTAGCCATTGCTATATCATAAGCGGCAGTACCTATCATGGCAATTAGCCCTGAGTAGGCTATCCAAGCTCCGGAACGTTTATGCCAAATGGCCAGAGGCATGACATAAACCAATAAATACAGGCCTCCCAATACCAATACAATATTATAAACATTTTTCAAACTTGAAAATGTATGGATTGAGAAAAAGCTTATACTGACAACTATAAAGAGTGAGAAAACACCCAAAAGGACATGTGCAATTTTGTGGCGTTCCTCTTTGTAGAGCGTAAAGAAAAATGCCGGTAAAAAATAAATATTAACAAAAGCCGAAAGGTACTCTATACGCAATATTGCAGCTGCCGACATTTCGGGAAACCAAAATAATAATACACGTTCATTGGTACTAATTACCCTAAAAAATAAAGAAAAGGCTAAAAGACCAAAAAAAAGATAGGAGAAATTTTTTCGTTGGAAAAAGAACAAACCAAAATGATACAAAGCCATTACCAGTATAAAGCCGGCAGCTAATAAACTAATAAAAACAGAATTTTGCCAAATACGATCAACTTGCTCCGGAACGCCCATTTGATAGGTCCACCAAGGCCCACCATTGACGTGTTCATAGTTGGCTATTTGCAACGTTAAATTAATTTCGGTATATCCCTGATGCTGAACGCCAAGATCTTTCACCGAAAATGATTTTCTGAATGTTTTTAGTTTTGCGGTATAATTCTCCTTTGATGCAGCAGGCAATCCGGCTTGTGCCAAAAGAGAATCTCCTACCCAAAACTTATAAGAAGTGGACTGTGGCCTGCCTTTAACTTTTAAGACCGGGTTTTTGGTATCGGTCAAAATTTTTAAGCGATAAGTTGCAAAACTGTGCCCCGGAATAGGCTTTCCATTCAACTTATAAATATTCCAGATGGAGGGAATGTAGAGAAATGTATCGGGTTGCAAAGTCGTGGCTTCAAAATCTTTTGGGTTGTGAAGTTTTTGATGGAAATAGGCCCAATCGCCGGACAGATTATATACCGACAAATCTTTACCCCTGAGATCAAGTACACCTTCTTGTGCTTTTAATTTTTGGTTCGGAGCAGAATCACGACATGAAAAGAGAGAGATTATAAATATAGCCCCCAAAATATGCAAAAACTTTAATGCTGTTCTGTTATTCATCCTAATCTTTTTCAATTATTTAATATTTTCAAGACAATTAAATGCCTTGTTCGGGTTTTAGATGAATTGTTTTGCACAAAATTACACTCGAACGCAATATACATATTTTTTTTTACTTTTTCGAATACAGTATTCTTTACATTTATCCTCGAACAATACTCCCCCCGGCCGATTACAAAATATGTGTTTTAGACACTTGGCTTATTGGATATTTTTTGTATCTTGTAACAGCAGAAATTTCACCTTTTTAAATTATGACAGACGCTAAATCAAAACTTGCCGGAAAGCACAACTTATTTCCACTGGAAGAAATGCTGGAGGAATACAAGCAAAAACGATCATTGAAGATAGGAATTCCAAAAGAAGAAAGTAAGTTTGAACATCGGGTGCCGCTTTCTCCCGACGGAGTAAAAATACTCAGCAGGAGAAATCATAAAATATATATAGAACAAAATGCCGGACTGTCTTGCAATTGGACTGATGCCGAATACAGCAGTGCCGGAGCTGTAATTTCTGACCGGGAAAAAATTTTTAAGCAAGAAATTATTGCCAAAATATCTCCCTTCAATACCAAAGACATCGAGTTGCTTCATAAAGGACAAATGCTGTTTTCGGCATTGCACAGTTCATCGCAAACAGCAAAGAACATCAAAAAACTCATGGCAAAAAAAGTAACGGCCATAGCTTTTGAATTAATATCGGATTCCAATAACTATTCTCCGTTTTTGCATCCGGTAAGTGAAATTTCAGGAATATTAGCGATTAACGAAGCCTCAAAATACATGAGCCTTGCCGTAAACGGCAGAGGAATTTTACTGGGCGGAATAACCGGTATGCCGGCCGCTGAAGTTGTAATTTTAGGAGCCGAAACCGCCGGAATTTCAGCCGCAAAAGCTGCTTTGGGCTTGGGAGCCGACATTAAAATTTTTGATTATAACTTGCAAAACTTATACAAACTTAAAAGTCACCTGCCCCATGGAGTCAGCACCTACCTTATAAAAGATTCTCTTTTGAAAAAGCACATAAAAACGGCCGATGTGATTGTGGGTGCCATGAATTTCAAAGCCGGAGAAACCGGTAATTTTATAAACTCGGACATGGTGATGAAAATGAAGAAAAATTCTGTAATTATTGATTTAAACGCAGACAACATCTCGGCTTTTGAAACTTCACGACCGACAAATTCCGGTTCACCGGTGTATAAAACTCACCATGTTATACATTACTGTGTCCCAAACATTGCCGCACTTGTTCCTACAACAACTTCGGAAGCATTCAGCAATGCACTCGCTCCTATCTTGGGCGATATAGCTGCGGTGCGACACAGCAATTCCGTAATATCAAAAGACAGCAGCCTGAAAAGCGGCACCTATATCTACAACGGTATCTTAACCAATAAAGGCTTAGGGAAAAAATTTGACTTCCAATACAGTGATATTAATCTTATATCATCTGTTTTTTAGCCAATTCTTCTTTTAAATAATCAAAGGTAGATAAAATAAGGGGCTCACCGTCAACAATTGCTATATCGTGTTCAAAATGGGCCGAGGGCAAACCGTCAGCAGTAACAATAGTCCAACCGTCGGCCAATTGTTGCACATTTTTGCGTCCCAAATTTATCATGGGTTCAATAGCCAAAGTCATGCCCTCTTTGATTTTAGCTCCGCGACCTCTTTTGCCGTAATTGGGCACCGACGGATCCTCATGTAATTCTTTTCCTACACCGTGGCCGGTAAGCTCTCTGACAACAGTATAGCCGTAGCGTTGTACAAATTTTTGAATCGTAAAACCAATATCCCCTATGCGGTTTCCGGCTTTTGCTTGCTCTATTCCTTTATATAATGATTCTTCAGTAATATCCAACAGCTTCTTCACTTCCGGTTTCACTTCACCCACCTGAAAAGAAAACGCATGATCGCCGTGAAAACCTTCACGATAAGCCCCACAATCTACCGACAAAACATCCCCTTCTTTTAATTTATATTCTCCGGGAATACCATGCACCACCTCCTCATTAACGGAAATGCACAATGTTCCGGGAAATCCCTGATAGCCTTTAAAGGTCGGTGTTCCACCCTGACTCCTTATATACTCTTCGGCTATTCTGTCCAATTTACCGGTTTGTACACCGGGCTCTATATGTTTGGCTACAAGAGCTAAAGTTTCCGACACCAATAAAGCACTTCGACGAAGTTTTTCTATTTCTTCTTTGGTTTTATAATATATCATAAAATCTATTTTTTTGCAAAGGTATACATTTAAAATCTCTCAAGCGATTATTTTCGATTTCAAAAAAAAAAATCTTTCAACCCGGTTGCAATAATAAGAGAAAAGTAATATCCTTTTTATTGACTAACTTTTGGG
>JAYEIA010000088.1:0-2535 GCA_034659855.1 Bacteroidota bacterium | reverse complement strand
TCCTCATCAAAATCTTCGCCTACGACAGATATGAGGTTTGTTTTTTTCGAAAAATAAGTTGCCGACAATGCAATGTAACTGCCTGCTCCTCCAATAATTTTTTCTCTTTTCCCGAATGGAGTTTCAATGGCATCAAATGCAACACTTCCTACAATAACTAAACTCATAAATGTATTTTTTTAGATTATATTAAATTTTCTGCAAATATATTTTTTTTTTCCTAAAAACGTTTTACTTTTGCATCGCTTTTGGGCAAAATTCCTCCGTAGCTCAGCTGGTCAGAGCGCCTGACTGTTAATCAGGATGTCGTTGGTTCAAATCCAACCGGAGGAGCAAAAAGTCGGAATCTTAGGATTTCGGCTTTTTTATTTTATGAATATTGCTGATATTTGGATATCCCAACCCACAGACATTATTTGTTTGTAATAATTGTTTCGTAATTATTTCCGTACGATTATGCTCAGGGGCAAAAAATACCATACGGCTCGGTAAAAATACAATTTTAATGTATATTTGCTAAAAAATAAAATAGGCATAAATGAAACCGAATATTGATAACCAAGAAAAGTTAAAACGCTCGCACGAGGTTAAATTCAGATTCAATGACTACGAATTTGATGCTTTTCAGCGTTACTGCAAAAAATATAAAATTTTAAACAAGTCCAGGTTTTTTAGAGAAACTATCATGAATGCCGTTTTGCAGCGCTTTGATGAGGATTACCCGTCTTTGTTTGATGCACCGGTTTCAAATAATGACTAAATCAACCCTTCTGATTTTAATTTGAGATAGGCGTTTATGGTGGTTACGGTTAAATTCTCCGGAGCCGTAAATATTGAGTGAATCCCGCTTTTATTTAATCGTTTCATCAACTCTCTTTTTTCATAGATGAGTTTTTCTCCGATAACTTTAAAATATATTTCTTGAGTATTTTCGGTCGGTCGCTGAATCATTTCTTCAATTTCAGTATTTTTAAAAAACACCACTAAGACGATATGATGTTTGGCAAGAAGTTTTAAGGCTTTCATTTGTCTTTTTTCCGATTTTATACTTTCAATATTTGTATAAAATATCAGCAGACTGCGTTGGGTCGTAACGGACCGGATTCTGTAATATAGTGCTTCATAGTCCGGCTCTTGCGAGTTGGTTGTTTCTTTGTAGAGAGCTTCGGTAATTAATTTCATTTGTACCAATTTCCGATCGGCTTTAATGACGCGGTGTATTTTATCCGAAAAGGTGATGAGCCCGGCTTTATCGTCTTTGAGCAAACTGACATCGGAAACGGCCAGAGCAGAATTTATGGCGTATTCAAACAACGACATTTTATTGAAAGGCATTTTCATGGAACGCCCCATGTCTATTACATTGTATATGTGCTGTGCTTTTTCGTCCTGATATTGATTCACCATCAGTTTAGAACGGCGAGCCGTAGCTTTCCAATTAATGGTGCGGTAGTCATCGCCTTGTACATACTCTTTTATTTGCTCGAATTCCTTGTTGTTACTGATTTTTCTAATCTTTTTTGCCCCGGCTTCAGTAATGCGGTCAGATATTGCCATCAACTCATACTTGCGCATTTGCAAAAAGGAGGGATAAACCGGAACAAATTTATCGGAAGAAAAAATAAATCGCCGTTGAATAAATCCGATAAAATTTGACACATAGATATTTAGGCTGCCAAAATGATACTCTCCTCGTTCAACCGGCCTGAGTTGATATTGGATGTTTTTTGCTTCTCCGGAAGCAATTTTTCGCTCAATTAAAAAATGTCGTTCCTGAAATTGAAACGGAATTTCATCAATTATTGAGACCGTTGCCGTAAACGGATATTTATTGGTCAGTTCTAATTTTATGATGTTGCGATCTCCGTTTGAGAGACGCTCGGGAACCTGTCGATTGGCTGTTAAGATTTTTCCGCCGGAGCGGTAGAGCATAAGCAAATCAGTCATAAAAAGTGCAGCCCAAAGTATTAGTAACGACATGGCGAAAGGAAACAAAGCCGAAAAGAAAAAACTTGCAATAAATAAGCCGGCAAAACCGCTTGCAACAAGGTAAAAGCGTTTGGAAATATAAAATGATTTAAAGAGTTTTTTCACAAGGAATCTTTATTGATTTAAAATTAATACAAAAAATGAGTCCGGTCTAAAAAGTATGTTTTATTTTAGCAAAATACGTTATATACTTGATTATCGGAGTTTTATAAATTATTTTACAATTAACTTAAAACTCTTATTTTTAGCACTTTATAAACTTACTCTGTTTATTTTCTAATTATTGAACACTTTCAACATGGCGAACAAACTTATCAAGAGTCCAAATATCCTCTCTGCATTGTTTTGGAAAACTTGTCAAATATGGTTTTGGAACAACCAAAGTTACGCCCGAAATTTTCATCTCGTTTAATTGATTTGCTGAAATTCCTTGCTGTAAAGTGAATAAATGCTTTTGAGGTATTTTATCTGCTTCGCCAACAATTTGTCGCCACCTGTCTTTGCAAGTTGTTTTAGCCCCTAAGAATACAAGTTTTTTACTTCCTT
>JAYEIA010000087.1:0-2542 GCA_034659855.1 Bacteroidota bacterium | reverse complement strand
AAAGGATTATTGATTTCTGCTGTAGAAAGCAACGATCCGATTATCTATATGGAACCGAAACGTATATACAGAGCAATTAAGCAAGAAGTTTCCGAAGATAAATTCACAATTCCTATCGGTAAAGCTGCCGTCTTATCTCCGGGTACTGATGTTACAATTGTAACTTACGGTGCAATGGTGAGAGAAGTTCAAAAAGCAATGGTAAAAGCCAAAGAAGCCGGTATTTCAGTTGAGTTAATCGATTTAAGGTCAATATACCCGATTGACAGAGAGACAATTATTGAATCTGTTAAAAAAACAGGCAGAATAATTACAGTTACTGAAAGTGTAAGAAGTTTTGGTGTGGCATCTGAGATTACTCAAATAGTTTCGGAAGATGCTTTCTTATCTTTGGAAGCACCGCCAAAACGTGTGTCGCCTTTTGATGTGATTGTACCGTTACCACAAGGAGAACACCATTATATGATAAGTCCTGAGCAAATTTTTTATGAAATTGAAAGAACAGTTAATTTCTAATTTAAAAATTTGAGAATGAGAAAATGTGTTTATAAAATGAAAAAATATAAACGAATAAACAAATAACCAGTTTAGTCAATTTAAAACAAATGTTTAAACGGTTTTTAAAGTAAAATAATACGACAACAAATGAAATATATATTTAATTTTCCGGATATAGGAGAAGGTCTTGAAGAAGGAACTATTGTTGAATGGCTTGTAAAAAAAGGACAAGTTGTTGAATCAGGAGATCTTCTTGTAACAATGGAAACAGATAAAGTTGTAGCAGAAATTCCTTCACCAAAATCCGGTACATTGACGGCATTATTCGGAAAACCGGGTGATGTAATTAGAGTAGGTGAAGCTTTGGTCGAAATTGAAATTAAAGGTGTTTCAGGAAAAGATGCCGTAGCAGAAACAAAAATTGAAGCTGTTGAAGAAGAAGGTGCCGGCGTTGTCGGTACATTAGAAATTGCGGGTTCCGGTGCGGTTTTAAGAGCCAGTAATGAAGGCTTTGATTCTGACTCTGAAACAAAATCTAAACAAAAAACAAAAGCTTTAGCAACCCCTGTTGCAAGAGCAATTGCAAAAGATTTAGGACTCGATATTAATACGATAAAAGGTACGGGGCCTGCCGGTCGTGTTATGAAACAAGATATTTTAACACATTCTGAAAAAAGAAGCTCTATAAAACCTTCAAGTGTTGTAACAGACTCGTATGAACCGAGTATTGAAACAGAAGCTTTAACTCAAATTAGAAAGACTATTGCTAAAAATATGTTACAATCAAAGCATAATGCGGCTCATATGTCTATATTTGATGAGGTTGAAGTCAGTGAATTGGACCGTATCAGAAAGAAATTTAAGCAAGAATTTGCAAATGAGGATATAAAACTAACTTATTTGGCTTTCATAATTAAGGCAACTGCATTAGCTCTTAAAAAGCATAAACACTTAAATTCAGAAATGGATGAAGAAAACAGTCAATTAATTTTCAAAAAATATTATAATATAGGAATTGCTGTCGATACGGATAAAGGTTTAATGGTTCCGGTTGTAAGAGAAGCAGATAAGAAAACAATTAAACAAATTGCTGTAGAAATTCAACTTCTTTCAAATAAAGCAAGAGAAGGAAAATTGAGTTTGGATGAAATGAAAGACGGAACATTCACGATAACAAGTTTTGGTTCAATAGGCGGTAAATTTGCTGTTCCGGTAATAAATTTCCCGCAAGCAGGAATTTTGGGTGTTGGGAGAGCAAGCAAACAAGCAGTTGTAAAAGATGATGAATTAGCAATTGGTTTATTATTACCTTTATCAATATCGGTAGATCACAGAATTGTTGACGGCGGAGAAACAACCAAGTTTTTAAATACAATTATGAATTACTTATCTGATCCTGTTAATTTAATAATGGGATAATGGTTTGTTGTTTATAAAACTGTAAGAATTTATTTATCTGAAATTAACCGGAAAAAAAGAATATAAAAAGAAACAAATGAAATACGATGTTATAATTATCGGTTCAGGTCCTGCCGGATATGTTGCTGCAATCAGAGCCGGACAAGTCGGATTGAAAACTGCAATAATAGAAAAAGAAGAAATAGGAGGGATGTGCCTTAATTGGGGATGCATGCCTTCAAAAGCATTAATTGAAAGTGCTAAATTATATAAACGAATTCTTAAAGATTCTGCAAAATTCGGGATTGAGGGAGTTGATAAAAAGGCCATTCGATTTAATTACAGTAAGGCTGTTAAAAGAGCATCGGGTATCGTTAAAAGATTAACAAAAGGTGTTGAATTTTTATTAACTAAAAATGGTGTTGATATTATAAAGGGTGCTGCAGAAATAACTTCCCCGAATACTGTATCGGCTGACAACAGAAGCTTTGAAGCCGATTATATATTAATTGCAACCGGTTCAAAATCACCACTTATTGAAAGTAATGAAAAAGACTTGGTAATTAATATAAAAAACCTGTTTACTGAAAGAGAAATCCCTAAAAATATTGTTGTAACCGGGAATGATTCAGTCGCTGTTGAATTG
>JAYEIA010000086.1:1491-12625 GCA_034659855.1 Bacteroidota bacterium | reverse complement strand
TGGAACTTGAAAAATATGTTACAGTTGTTAATATGCCTTTACCTGATAAATCAGATTTAGAAAAGCGTTTAGGCTTTGTTTTAGGTCAAGGCAATTCGATAAATGAGGACTTAAAAAAACTGTTATTAGATGCAGCCGCAGGGTTAACAGACACAGAAGCAGACTTAGCATTTAGGTTAGCAAAAGAAAAAGTTGGGTTAGACAAGAAAGAAGCAATTAAAATCATATCAAGTGAGAAATCTCAAATTATTAGAAAAAGCGGAATACTTGATTTTTATCAAACAAATGACAATTTAGATACAAGTGTTGGAGGTCTGGATAATTTGAAGAAATGGTTAAAACTTAGAAGCAAAGCATTTGAACGCAGAGCAAAAGATTTTGGACTTAAAGAGCCAAAAGGTATGTTATTACTTGGTGTGCCAGGAACAGGAAAAAGTTTAACAGCAAAATCAATTGCAAGCGAGTGGAACCAACCATTATTAAAATTAGATATAGGTAAAGTTTTTCAAGCAGAAGTTGGTAGTAGTGAAAACAACATTAGAATGGCTATTCAAACAGCAGAAGCAATTGCACCTTGTGTTTTATGGATAGATGAAATTGAAAAAGGTTTAAGTACAGGCGGTGGTGAAAAAGACGGAGGAACAAATGCTCGTGTTTTTTCAACAATTCTAACGTGGATGCAAGAAAAAACAAAACCTGTTTTTGTTGTGGCAACAGCAAACAACATAAGTAACCTTCCCCCTGAATTATTAAGAAAAGGTCGTTTTGATGAAATCTTTTTTATAGACCTACCGACAAAAAAGGAAAGAGAAGATATTTTTGAAATTCACTTGAAGAAAAACAATCAAGATACTATTACAAACCTCGAAAAATTAGGAGAAAAATCAAAATATTTCAATGGTGCTGAAATTGAAGAAGTGGTTAAAGAAGCGATGTTTAATGCCTATATTGAAAATAATGAAAAGCCACATATTAAACTTGCTCATTTAATAAAAGCATCTGAACAAATTGTTCCTCTTGCAGTAACAATGAAAACCAAAATTGATGGTCTTAGAGAATGGGCATCAACAAGAGCAAGACCAGCAAGTGCAGATAAAGAAATTGAAAAAATTGACGTTGAAAAAGAAGAAGCGGAAAGAAAAGATTTAACGAAACGAGAAAAGGAAGAAGATATATTTTAAAGCCACCGCAAAAGCCATACACATTTGCAATTCGCACGAGCCAAGGCTTGACCAAAAATTGCAAAAGAGTATGTCTTGCCAACGCACGGGGACACAGTGGAAAAGAAAGCACATACCCCCAACACCTAAGCATATAAAAACTCCGTAGTGCGAAGCATCTACGGTTTTTATATGTGTTGTTGAACGACACCAGAAGTAGCGGTGTCAGGCAGTTGTGAGGACATGTAATTTTAATAAAAGGCAGGATTTCTTTCCAAATGCTAAGATTTGTAAAATAGCAGATATTTCACTCCATAAATAAGCAATAATCAGCTTATTATTTATACATTCAATAATTATAGAAGTGATATTATCAGTCATTTGTATATTTTAGGCATTATTATTTCATTACGCATTATGGTCGTTTAAAATTATTTTTAGTACTATTTACTCATTTAAGCCATTTTAATTATTGGCGAAGCTCTAGTTTTTTGTGGTCTATTTTTAGATTCTATAACTCTCATTTGTCCTCCGCAGTGTTTGCAAACTCCAACTTCTACCTTATATATAAGTTTTATTAGCTCAGCCACAAGTATGGACTTAGGTTTTGTATAAGCAGGTTTTTTAAAATACTCAAAGAGCTTTTTAAGCATTGGAGTTTTATTTCTAGAAGATAAAAAGCCATAGTTTCTGATTTTCATAAACCTATTTGGCAAAACATGTTGAAGAAATAGCTTTATAAATTTCACTCCTTCAACTTTACGGATTTTCTTTTTATAGTTATCCGCTCTGTCAGTATATTCAAAAGAAACATGAGTATTATTCACCTTTTTAATACGCGCATTGCTAATAGCTATTTTATGGGTATATCTACCCAAATATTCAAAAACAGAATCGTGGCTTTTGAAGCTTTTTCTGGAATGAGCTACCCAATCCATTTTATATAAAGACTCCTTTAGATAATAGAAATATTCAGCAGAACTTATGTTTTTTAAATCCCAGAACTGCAATTTATTATCTTTATAATACATCTTTAGATAGAACATAAACTTACCCTTAAAAGTTTTGGCAAGAGCTTCATAATTAAAGAGGTAATTTCCTTCCGAAGGCGATGATTTCCATTTATCATTAGCCGTAATTCCGCCGGATGGGATAATGCAATGCAAATGAGGATGATAATCAAGATTCTGTTTCCATGTGTGGAGTATTGCAATCATACCCATTTTGGCCTCAATGCGATTTCTGGGATCTTTAGAAAAGCTTTCGATAGTTTCCCAGGCACATTTAAAAAGCAGATTATAAAGTAGAGCTTTATTATACTTAAACAAGGTACGCAGTTCTGCCGGAACAGTAAAAATAGTATGATGGTAAATTACCGGCAATACATCATTTTGCTTCGATAATATCCACTTATCTTTATTTATAGCCTGACAATTGGGACAGTGTCTGTTTCCGCAGGAATTGTAGTGAGTTTGCATAGCTCCACAATCTTCACAAGCTTGTATATTGTATCCAAGGGCTGCAGTTTTACAAACCTTAATACTATCAATAAGCTTATGTTGCTCAATAGTAGCACTATTAAACTTAAGATATTGGTCACTAAAATTTTCAAAAGCTTTGGTTATTAGTGAGCTCATATCTTTTTCTCCCAATTATCAAAAGGGCTAAATCCCTTTTGGAGTGGCACTTCACTTACGTGAAGATATATCATGGTGGTTTTAAGTGATTTATGACCAAGTATATATTGTAAAGTACTTATATTCATACCATCTTCCAAAGCGTGAGAAGCAAAGCAGTGTCTGAGAATATGTAGATTTACATCTTTAATTCCTGCTTTTTTGTTTGCCATTTTAAAAGCATGTCGCAAACCATTAGCAGTCATAGGCTGTCCTTTTTTATGTCCATTAAAAAGGTAGGATACAGGTTTATAAGCCTTATAATATTCTCTTAAATGTGGCAATAGTTCTTTAGAAAGAACTGTATATCTGTCTTTATTGCCTTTTGAGCGATTGATACGAAGTCTAAATTTGCCATCATTGGTATCAATATCTTCAATTTTTAAGTTAAGCAGCTCATTACGTCTAAGCCCGGAAGCATAGATCATAATAAGCATTAATCTGTGTTTAGGGTTTTCTGCTGCATTAAAGAGCTTAAATAATTCGTTACGACTAAATACCAATTGAACATCAAAATACCCGATAAATTCTTCATCTTTTCCAGTTTTACTGCACTTCAAATTTGAACCGTAGTTATTACTATGCTTAAAATTTGAAGATTGTAAAACAGAAAAATATTTTGAATTTATGTCGGCCATTTTGAAATTCAATTGGTATAAGAACAATCGGTAGGTCTTGTTCTTCTTTGGGATAAGGAATTTTAAAGGCAAGCTTTTCATCATCAAGTATATGAGTATAATACCATCGCAAGCCTGCCACATATATTTTAATTGTACGCCAGGCTCTAAATTTCTGATACTGTAATTGATAGAGGTAGTCAGTAATTTCATCAATCTCAGTATCTACCGGATTTTTACCAGTGTGCTTGCACATATATTCCACGGCTCGCAAATAGTTAACAATGGTTTGCGCAGAGTGATTACTCACTGCCAAACGTTTCTTCATTTTCTCTAGTAAGGTGTTTAGTTCCTTTACTGTAATCTCATTTGAATTTTCCATAATAAATAAATTAATTGTTAATAAAATATTTAATACGAAAGTATGTGTATTTGGGTTTTTTAGCTACTTTTGGTTTTGTTCAATAACGCATAAAATCAACACAAGCTAATTGGCTGGTTTGTAAAGGCTTGTGTATTTATAAGCCCCACAAATATAATTTCCGGTTAAAAATGATATTTGTTAAATAGAAAACGAAAAATTATATTGGCTAAGTGCAAACAGAAAGTGCGGAAGTTTTAAAACCCGCACTGCTCTTATGCTAGCCGTTAGTAGGAAGCTAAAACAGAGACATCGAATGATAAATTTGCTACAAGGAAATATTGAAATGAAAAGCCCACGCGAAAATAGCACATTTGGTTTTTGCCGACACGCAAAAAAGCCGACCCGAAAAAACCAAAAGAGCTATTTTTTGCCATCGCTCGACAAAAATAGCGACAGAATAATTAATTTTGAGAATTAAATTTAAAGGATAAAAATATAAATGGCAATAAAAAAATCAGAATTATACAGCAGTCTTTGGGCTGGGTGTGATGAACTTAGAGGTGGAATGGATGCAAGCCAGTACAAAGACTACGTACTGGTTATGTTATTTATAAAATACATTAGTGATAAATGGGCAGGACAACCTTATGCCCCAATTACAATTCCCGAAGGAGCAAGTTTTGCCGATATGGTAAAACTGAAAGGGAATAAGGATATTGGCGGATTGATTAATACGCAAATATTAGCCCCATTAGAAGAAGCCAATCATTTGTCGGATATGCCCGACTTTAATGATGTTACCAAACTTGGTAGCGGAAAAGAGATGGTTGACCGACTTACAAACTTAATTGCCATTTTTGAAAATCCCGCACTTGATTTTAGTAAAAACAAAGCCGAAGGTGATGATATTTTGGGCGATGCCTACGAATATCTGATGATGCACTTTGCAGCCGAAAGCGGTAAAAGTAAAGGACAATTTTACACACCTGCCGAAGTAAGCCGAACAATGGCTGCAATTATTGGAATTAACGAAGCTGATACAAATTCAAATATTACTGTTTACGACCCCACTTGTGGCTCAGGCTCGCTACTTCTTAGAGTTGGTGCCGAAGCAAACAGAACTGTTACACTTTATGGGCAAGAGAAAGAAGCTACAACAGCAGGTTTGGCTCGTATGAATATGATTTTGCATAATAACCCGACCGCTGAAATTAAACAAGGAAACACACTTTCAAAACCGCTATTTGAAGAAAACGGAAATCTAAAAACTTTTGACTATGTAATTGCCAATCCACCATTTAGTGATAAACGATGGAGCAACGGACTGGCTTTGCCAGATGACAAACCTTACAATCGCTTTGCGGATTACGGAACACCACCTGCAAAGAATGGAGATTATGCTTTTTTGCTTCATATTGTTCGCTCACTAAAACGACACGGAAAAGGTGCAATTATTTTGCCCCACGGTGTTTTGTTTAGAGGAAATGCAG
The DNA here is from genome assembly GCA_034659855.1 of Bacteroidota bacterium. Taxonomy (GTDB): domain Bacteria; phylum Bacteroidota; class Bacteroidia; order Bacteroidales; family JAADGE01; genus JAYEIA01. The sequence goes on along the minus strand of JAYEIA010000086.1, from coordinate 7,318 downwards.
AAGCAGAAATCCGTACCAACTTAATTAAAAAAGGATATATAAAAGGAATTATTGGCTTACCTGCCAATTTGTTTTACGGAACTGGTATTCCTGCGGCTATCATTTTAATTGACAAAGAAAACGCAAACAATCGTAAAGGTCTTTTTATGATTAATGCAGGAAAAGGTTTTATGAAAGACGGCAATAAAAACCGCTTGCGTGAGCAGGATATTCGTAAAATGACAGATGTTTTTAACGGTCAACTGGAAATTGCAGGATTTAGTCGAATGGTTTCGGTTGCCGAAATTGAAGAAAACGAATTTAACCTGAACATTCCAAGATATATTGACAGTCAAGAAACCGAAGACATACAAGATATTGAAGCACATTTAAAAGGTGGTATTCCCATAACGGATATTGATGCCCTTTCTAAATTTTGGGCAATATTCCCAACGCTTAGAAAATCTCTGTTTGTAAAGTTAAACGAAAACTATTCAAAACTTACAATTGACCATTCAGAAATAAAAGATACTATTTTTTCTCACGATGAATTCGTTTCATTTATCGAAGAAATGGATACGCTGTTTAATGAGTGGAAAACAGAAAAAACTAAATACCTTAAAGATTTAACGATTGGCAATAAACCAAAAGTGGAGATTGTAAAACTTGCCGAAGATTTGCTTGAAAAATACCAAGGAAAAGCATTGGTTGATAAATATGATATTTACCAACACTTGATGACTTATTGGAATGAAACAATGCAAGATGATTGCTACATAATTTCTGCCGATGGTTGGGTAGCCGAAACTTACCGAATAATGGTAGAAAATAAAGCCAAGAAAATGATTGATAAAGGTTGGACTTGCGACCTTGTGCCAAAATATTTGGTGATAAACCGATATTTTGAAACCGAAAAACAAGCTATTATCAACTTGGAAACCGAAAAAGAAACCATTGCAAGTGAACTTACTGAACTGGAAGAAGAACACAGTGCGGAAGATGGCTATTTTTCAGAACTTGAAAAAGTAAACAAAGCCAGTATTAATGGTGAATTGAAAATGGTGAATGGTGAATTGAAAACAACAAAAGATAAAGAGATAATTGCTGAATTAAAGGCAAAGAAAAAAGTATTTGCTCAATATATTGATTTACTTACAAAACAAACAGCAACCAATAAAAAGATAAAAGAAGCTGAAAAGGAATTGGACAATAAACTCTATGCAAAATATCCTACACTTACCGAAACAGAAGTAAAACAATTGGTAGTGGACGATAAATGGATGCAAATCATAGAAACCGCCATAAAAGGCGAAATTGACCACATTAGCCAACGCCTGACCAATCGTATAAAAGAGTTAGCCGAACGCTACGAAACACCTTTGCCACAAATAGAGGCTGAGCTTGTCGAAGTCGAAAGCAAGGTAAATGCTCATTTTGAAAAAATGGGATTTGTGATATGAAAAAAAATAAAAAAATAGAAGTTCAAGGTAGCGAAATAACAATAATTGCTACTAATGAACAGGATTATATCTCGCTTACAGATATGGTTCGTGATATTGAAAATGGACTTGTTCTTATTGAAAAGTGGTTAAGAAATAAAAACACTATTGAGTTTCTTGGTATTTGGGAAGAGATCTATAATTCAAATTTTAATTCCCCCGAATTCGAGGGAATTAAAAATCAAGCGGGATTAAATCGTTTTGCTTTATCGGTAAAACAATGGGTGCAAAGAACTAACAGCATTGGAATTATCGCCAAAGCAGGAAGATATGGAGGGACTTATGCCCATAAAGATATTGCCTTTGAGTTTGCATCGTGGATTTCACCAAAGTTCAAAATATTCCTAATAAAAGAATTTCAGCGTTTAAAAGATGAAGAGCAAAAACAACTGGGTTGGGATATTAAACGAAACCTCACTAAAATTAACTATCAAATACATACCGATGCTATTAAGCAAAATTTAATACCTGATAATTTAAGTGCAAAGCAAATATCTTTTGTTTATGCCAATGAAGCAGATGTATTGAATGTAGCATTATTTGGAAAAACAGCCAAACAATGGCGAGACGAAAACCCAAAAGAAAAAGGAAATATTCGAGATTTTGCAAATGTAAACCAATTGGTTTGTCTCTCTAACCTCGAAAACCTTAATGCTGTTTTTATTAACGAAGGCTATAAACAAAGCGAACGATTAGAAAAATTAAACCAAATTGCTATTCAGCAGATGAAAATTTTGGTACAAGACCGCTCTGTTAAGAAGTTGAAAAACGGAGGTGACGATGAGTAAATTAATTGTAAATGATGATGCTATGCAAATTATGAATGGTGAATTATCAATGGTGAATGTGAAGAAAATGGTGAATGGTGAATTATCAATGATAAATTAAATAACGAACAATTGACAAAAAAATATAAAAATACGGAGATTGGTGTTATTCCTGAGGAGTGGATAATCAAACAAATGAGAGATATTTGTTGGGTTAATCAAGGACTTCAAATTCCTATTGAACAGAGATATAAAAAGCCCATAAAAAATTCAAAGGTTTATATAACTATACAATATTTAGGGAATGGTAAAGAAGTTGAATATATAAAAGAGTATGCTCAATCCGTTTGTTGTGATAAAGATGATATTCTTATGACACGAACTGGAAATACAGGGATTGTTATTACAGATGTTCAAGGTGTTTTTCATAATAATTTTTTCAAAATAAATTTTGATAAAAAGCAGGTAAACAGGACGTTTCTTCTTTACTTTTTAAGAGACACAACAACTCAGAAAGTAATTTTAGAGAAGGCTGGAACAAGTACAATTCCTGACTTAAACCATAATGATTTCTATTCTATTAAAATAGGATTTCCAAAATCAATCAAAGAACAAACCGCCATAGCCACCGTGCTATCCGACACCGACAGTCTGATACAAGCACTTGAAAAAAAGATTGCCAAAAAACAGCTTATTAAAAAAGGGGCAATGCAGAAATTACTTAGCCCAAAAGAGGGTTGGGTGGTTAAGAGTTTGGGAGATTTCTTAGTTTATGAACAACCTACTAAATATATAGTTGAAAGCACCGAGTATAATGACAACTATGATATTCCTGTTTTAACCGCAGGTAAATCTTTTATTTTAGGTCATACTAATGAAAAAAAAGGAGTGTTTTTTAATTCTCCTGTAATAATCTTTGACGATTTTACAACTGCAACAAAATTTGTTGATTTCCATTTTAAAGTCAAATCATCGGCAATGAAAATCTTAAAACCTAGAAATGAGGATGTAAATTTGAGATTTATTTTTGAAATAATGCAACAAATTGATTTTCCATTAGGAGACCATAAACGGCATTGGATAGGGGAATTTCAACCATTAGAAATAAAAGTTCCGAAATCAAAAGAAGAACAAACCCACATCGCCCAAATCCTCACCGATATGGATAACGAAATAGAAAGCCTAAAAAAGAAACTGGTAAAATACAAACAAGTAAAACAGGGTTTAATGCAGGTTTTATTAACTGGTAAAATAAGGCTTATTTAATTATGAATTGTGAATTATGAATGATAAATTAAAAGATAAAAAAAATACGGGACTGCAACAGTTTTCAAATTTTGTTATTTTTCAGACTGAAAATGGCAAAGTAAATGTTGATGTATTTTTTCAGAATGATACATTATGGCTGACTCAAAAGACTATTTCCGAACTATTTGAAAAAGGGCGTTCTACCATTACCGAGCATCTGAAAAAGATTTTTACTGATGGCGAATTAGATGAAAAAGTGGTATGTCGGGATTTCCGACATACTGCCAAAGATGGCAAAAATTATACAACAAAATATTACAATCTCAGGGCAATTACCGCAGTTGGTTATCGTGTAAACTCACACCGAGCCATAGAATTTAGAAAATGGGCAACAGAAATCCTGCACGAGTACATTATCAAGGGCTTTGCAATGGATGATGAACGCCTAAAACAGATAAAACACTTTGGAATAGATTATTTTGATGAGATGCTGGAACGAGTTCGTGAAATTCGTTTGAGTGAAAGACGGCTTTATCAAAAAATTACAGATATTTACGCCCTTTCTGCCGATTATGACAGCAAAGCAGATATTACTAAACAGTTTTTTGCTACGGTTCAAAATAAATTACATTGGGCAATAACAGGCAAAACAGCAGCCGAAATTATTTATACCGAAGCTGATGCCGCAAAAATATATATGGGTTTAAAAACTTGGAAACAAGCACCCGATGGTAAAATATTAAAAAGTGATGTTGCAATTGCCAAAAACTACTTAAATGAAAAGCACCTAAATTTCTTACAGAGAATTGTAACATCTTATCTTGACTTGGCAGAAAATAGAGCAATTAATCGTAAAGTTATGAATATGAAAGATTGGGAAAGTTTTCTTGTCCAATTTTTAGAACTTACGGATTATCCTATACTCACTAACTCAGGAAAAATATCAATGCTCGAAGCAAAAATAAAAGCCGAAAGCGAATATGAAAAATTCAGAGTTATTCAAGATGAAAATTATATTTCTGATTTTGACAAAGAAATAAAGAAACTACTACCAAAAGAGAAAAATAATGGATAATGTAGGTCAAATAGAACGAATTACACAAAACCGTGTAGTCAAGCTTTTTCAAGATGAGTTAGGTTACACCTATCTTGGCAATTGGGAAGAGAGAGAAAACAATAGCAATATTGAAGTTGATTTATTGACTGCTTTTCTTTCACGAAAAGGTGGTACCCTGAGCCAGTCGAAGGGCTACAACAAAACGCAAATAGATAAAGCAATTTACGAACTGCAAACTACTGCCAATAATTTTAATGACAGACTTTACACAACCAACAAAAATACATATCAAAAACTTCGCTACGGCATACAAATAAAAGCCGAGGCAGGCGAAAATTTTGAAACTGTACATCTGTTCGATTGGGATAATTTTGCCAATAACGATTTTGCCATTGCCGAAGAAGTAACCATACATTATAAATCGGTTGCTGAGCGTAGTCGAAGCAAACGCCCCGATATTGTAATTTATGTAAACGGTATTGCTCTTGGTGTATTGGAACTCAAACGCTCAACGGTTTCGGTAGAAGAAGGTATTCGCCAAAACATTACTAATCAACAAGACCGTTTTATTCAGCCATTTTTTGCCACAGTACAATATCTTTTTGCAGGTAACGACACCGAAGGTTTACGCTACGGAACAATAGATACCGAAGAAAAATATTATCTAAAATGGAAAGAAGACATTGAAGATAATAGCCGCAATCTGTTAGATAAATACATCATAAAAATGTGCAACAAAGAGCGATTTATGGAAATAGCTTACGACTTTGTGCTTTTTGATGGTGGCATAAAAAAACTGCCGAGAGTACACCAATATTTTGGAATAAAAGAAGCTCAAAAATTTGTAAACAGATACGAAGGCGGTATTATCTGGCACACACAAGGTAGTGGCAAAAGTATTGTAATGGTTATGCTTGCTAAATGGATTTTAGAAAACAATCCTAATGCACGAGTTGCCATATTAACCGACCGTGATGAGTTAGATAAACAGATAGAACGAGTTTTTAAAGATGCTGACGAACAGATTTACCGAACAAAAAGCGGTAAAGATTTAATGAAAAAACTATCGGAAGCAACACCACGTTTGCTGTGTTCGTTGGTGCATAAATTCGGCAAAAAAGATGTGGGCAATTTTAATAAATTCATTGAGGAATTAAAAAGCCAACCATCAAAAGCCGTAGGTGAACTTTTTATTTTTGTAGATGAATGCCACCGTACACAAAGCGGAAAATTGCATCGCACAATGAAAGCAATGTTGCCCAATAGTGTTTTTATCG
>JAYEIA010000086.1:0-1391 GCA_034659855.1 Bacteroidota bacterium | reverse complement strand
GAATTAAAAAGCCAACCATCAAAAGCCGTAGGTGAACTTTTTATTTTTGTAGATGAATGCCACCGTACACAAAGCGGAAAATTGCATCGCACAATGAAAGCAATGTTGCCCAATAGTGTTTTTATCGGTTTCACAGGTACACCACTACTCAAACAAGATAAACAAACCAGTTTGGAAGTTTTCGGTAAATACATTCATACTTATAAATTTAATGAAGGTGTTGATGATGGAGTAATCCTCGATTTGATTTATGAAGCACGAGATATTGACCAAAAACTAACATCACAAAAAAAGATAGACGAATGGTTTGAGGTAAAAACAAAAGGCTTAAACGATTTTCAGAAAATGGAAATCAAAAAAAAATGGGGGACAATGCAAAAAGTATTGAGCAGTCGTTCCCGAATGAGCAAAGTAGTTGCAGATGTTATTTTTGATTTTAGCACAAAAGCCCGATTAAACTCTGAGGCAGGAAATGCAATTTTGGTGGCAAGTTCTATTTACGAAGCGTGCAGATATTATGAGTTATTTCAGAAAACACCATTAAAAGACAAATCGGCAATTGTTACATCATACAGCCCACATTCAAGTGATGTTACCACCGAAGACACAGGTGCAAGCACCGAAACCGAAAAAGAGTTTATGTATAATTTATATGAAGAACTCTTAAAAGATGTAAAACAAGAAGCCAACAAATCTAAAACCGAAAGCTACGAAGATTGGGCAAAATATAAGTTTACAAATGAGCCTGCCAATATGAAACTGTTAATTGTAGTTTCAAAATTGCTAACAGGTTTTGATGCCCCAAGTTGCACCTATTTGTACATAGACAAAAGTATGCAAGACCACGGACTTTTTCAGGCAATTTGCCGTGTAAACCGCCTTGATGGAGATGATAAACAATTTGGTTACATTGTAGATTACAAAGACCTTTTTAAGAAAGTGGAGAATGCAATTTCTGTTTACACTTCCGATTTAGATTATGACGATTTTGAAGCCAAAGACATTGACATATTGCTTAAAGACCGATTGGAAGCAGGAAAAGAACGCTTAGACAATGCTTTGGAAGAAATCTCTTTACTTTGCGAACCAGTTGAAGCACCAAAAAATACAATGGCATACATTCGATATTTCTGTGGTAATCCTGAAATAGAAGCCGATTTAAAAGCAAAAGAAACACAACGGACATCACTATACAAAAAAACAGTTGCTTTAATTCGTGCTTATGCAAATATAGCCGATGAAATAGAAGAAGCAGGTTATACATTATCAGAAATTGAAGGCATAAAAAAAGAGTTAGACCATTATCTGAAACTTCGTGAGGAAATAAGAAAAGCAAGTGGCGAAACCTTGGATTTAAAAACCTATGAAGCCGATATGCGTCATTTGATTGA
>JAYEIA010000085.1:0-12648 GCA_034659855.1 Bacteroidota bacterium | reverse complement strand
TCCTTCCTTGACCTTGCAAAAAGTTTCTCATTCTCGGACAGCCTCCTATCGCTTATGCGATGATTTGCCTGAGATTCTGAGTAAAAACAATCGGTTGATGTTGTAAGATATTGCGCCGATTCTAAAAAAAACAGCATTTGCGCCGACTTGACCGCAAGGCATTCTTTCCATGCCAAAACAAACTTTCAAATCATTAATGCAATTCTTGCTGCTTGCGCAGCCCTGGTTATACCATTTAAAAACATCTCGGGCAGAGTCCTTGATGTTTGTGGCTACTGCCGAATAGTTTGATTTGGCATCCTCTTTTTTAAACAGTTTTTTTTTTGGATAAAAAAGAAAAAATTAACATACAGCAATCTGTCGGGGCAATTATTGAACAGCTGCCCTATGCTTGTATTGTCTTTAATTCGGAGTTGGAAATAATCGTAAAAAACACGACATTTAAAAAGATAGTTAAATATACTTTATCGAAAGAGAATGTAGTTGCAATACCTCAATTATTCGATAAAGCTACTTTGGAAATATGCAAGTCGGTTTTAAAAGGCTTCCAAGCTGAAAAAGAAGGCGGTGTATTTCAATACCCTTACGGAGCAAATAAGCGAATTTTTAAAATAAAGGGCAAGCCGTTCAATTATCTTAATAAGCCGGAGGTTACTTTAGGGCTAATTTCTTTGGAAGATATTACAGAGGATTATACCGCACTCAAAGCGGTGAATGCCTCTTATGACATTTTTCAGACTGTAACCGATAATGTATCGATGCCTATCTATGCGGTGGATTACAGAACTCAAGAGGTTTTGTTTATGAATCAAAGTGCAAAAAAAGTTTTTGGAGACCATGTGGGGGAAACCTGCTACAAAGCGTTATTTGAGAATCAAAACGAAATATGCCCGTTTTGTCCCATGAAAATGATTGAGTACGGATTAGACTTGTATGATACCGAGGAAGGGGAATTTTACTACACCGGTAATGACAGGTATTATCAATTTTCGGCGGATATAATTTCCGGAGGGACCGAGAATTACGAACATGGTATGGTGATGTCCTTGACAGATATTACTGATTTAAAAATGGCTGAAGAACTTATTACAAAAAAGAATGACGAACTTCAATCTCAGACCGATGAGCTGGAAGTAGCTCTTTTACAGCTGTCGGAGCAGAATTTGAAAATAAATATTCAGACGGATAAGTTGGAGCGCCTCAGCGCGACTAAAGAAAAAATGTTTTCAATAATTGGGCATGACTTAAGAGGCCCGGCCGGAAATATTAAAACAGCCTTGGATATTATAATTAATGAGTTTGATGAATTATCTCGAGAAGAAATTCTTGACTTTTTGGTACCTGTAAGAGATTTGGCGAGTTCTGTATATAATTTATTGTATAATCTGCTGCATTGGGCCAAAAACCAAAGCGGTGGTATAAAGATGGATCCTCAGGTTATCAGTTTAAACAGCTTGGTAGAGGAAGGCTTAAGTTTGTATCAATCAGAACTTGACAGAAAGAAATTAAGCTGTAAGTTTACAAACTCACAACCGGTCGAAGTCTTGGCAGATGAACAAATGATAACAACAGTTATTCGGAATTTATTATCAAATGCCGTGAAATTTTCACCGGTGGGCAAAACCATCGATATCCGATTGGATGTAAAAGAGGCAAAAGTCAGATGCACCGTAAAAGACAACGGGGTAGGAATAAGCAAAGACAATATAACAAAAATTTTAAGCTCTGACTCTCATTTTACAACATACGGTACTGAGCAGGAGAAAGGATCGGGCTTGGGATTGAGCATAACCAAGGATTTTTTAAAACAGCATGATAGTCGACTCAATGTAAAATCAACAATTAACCGGGGTACTGAATTTTGGTTTACTTTGTATATTCATGGAAATAAAACATTACATAATGAATAATATTTTTTAATTTAGCCCGAATAATTCGGGAATTAATAATAACCCCAATGAAAGTGTCTGTATATTAACATATTGATTGTTTTTCTGCAAAAAAAATGATAATAGCCAAATTTGGGATATTTTATTTTTAAATTGTATCGTTACAATATCAATTTAATCAAATATTTTATACTGCTTCCTATTGACAGTTTATGAATAATTGAGGTTAGTGAATGCTGAGTTATTTTTATGAAAAATCTTGATTTACAAAGACATTATCCCATATTTTTATTTATCGGTATTTCCGGGATAATTATGTTGGCTTTATACTTTTATACATCTGAAAGAATTTCGGGTTTTTTTCAAGAAAAGAAAAATCGTGAAATGAAGTCTGAAGTGATGATGTTAAAACAAATAATCAAAAATAGGGAGTTAATCAGAAATAGGGAGATTAAAGTTGCAGCACGTACCGTCTCTGAATTAACAAACTTTGAGGAGAACCTGTCTATTTCAGAGTCAGATTCTATAACCATTAAAACAAAAATAAGAGAAGCCGGTGTTACCGAGCTCATAAAACTGCCGAAAGTCAGCTATAAAAATGAGGAAATATACGGAAATCAAGAGTTGGGCAGGAAAATTCACCGGGTGACCAATACCCATTTCAAGTTTTGGATAAAAACTACCGAGGGCTTTGTTCAAATCTTGAAAGACGAAAGAAATACAGGGGAGTTTATCTCAGAATACATGCACTCTGCCCGGCCGGAAGTAAGAAGTGTAGAAAAAGAAATTGATTATCTCAGCCGGACAATCACTCAGTATGATACGCACTTAAATTTATATACTCCCATATTTATTGAGGGAAACTTAAAGGGTATCATTCAACTTTCAGTTAGTGAGGGCCTCACTTCATACTTAAAAAAGCTGTATGATGATCAGGAGGATAACAACTACAGTATATTTTTGGTTAATTCCGGCGGAGATGCTTTGATAGATAATGAATTCTCTAAATTATTTTCTGACAAGCAGTTGAATGATAAACTGTCCAAAGAAAGGAAAAACTATTCAAGGATTAACCATAGCTATCAATCCGACACCGGTCTTTCAAAATTAGAGTTTGCTTATACTTTTCTCCCAAATTCTAATTTATATGCCGGCTTTATCTTTGAGAAAAGAAATTCAAGACTAATGAGTCGCAGGCAAAAATCGGTATTAATTATTATTGTCGTTTTAGTGTATTTTAGCTTTGTAGCCATGTTCTCATATTACATTTTGAGACACGAACGAAATAACAAGAAATTGACCCATGCGATGAACTCAATTGTGCAAGGACACTTGACTGAGGCCAAGCAAAAAATACCGGGAAACAATGCCGGTAAAGTTTTAAACTTAATTGTTGATTATTTGAATCATTTATCAAATTATGCCTCATCAATAAAAACCGGAAAAGATTATAAACAGTACAGCCCCGAAAAAAGTGATATTGTAGGAAGTGCTCTTCGCAAAATTAAAGAAGAAAAAGAGCGTCGAAAAGAAAAAGCCCTTATCAAGAAGTTTACTTCTGAGATGAAGGAACGTACAGAAAAAGGAAAAGCAGAAATAAATGACTTATTGAGATATACGGCAAAAATTGATAAATTGTCCGAAGAAATTATAAAAGTAATTTATCGATTATTAGAAATTGAACAAATAGGGTTTTTTATTGTAACCAAAGAAAAAGAAAAATATACCATAGAACTTGAGGCGGCTTTTGCTTATGGAGAGGAACGTTACTTTGATAAAAAAGTGGTTGATGCCGAAAGTTTAATTGGGCGGGTTGTGCTTGAAAAACAAAGTGTTTATCTGAAAGATATTCCGGAAAAATATTCAAGAATTGAGACCGGTTTTGGTTATGCCGAGCCTAAAAGTTTGTATATAATTCCTCTGATTTTTAATAATGAAGTTCAGGCCATAATTGAGATTGCAGGTTTGAAAGAAATTCAAAGTCATCAAATAAAATTTTTAGAAGTGGTGGGGGAAAATATTGCTTCAACAATTTCTAATATCAGAACGTCAAAACAAACCCAAGAGCTTCTCAAACAAACAGAAATCCAATCAAAGCAAATTGAAGAACAACGCATTGAGTTGAAAGAAAAAATTTCGACCCATCGAAGGCAGAACCGAAGAATGGATAAGGATCTGAATGAAAAAGCAGAGCATATAAATGCCATATACGGGGCAGGTTTTTTTATTGAATTCACAACTGAAGGAGTCGTTATGGATATTAATAAAAATATGCTGGATCTGTTTGGATTTGAAAAAAATGAATGGGTTGGAAAAAGACATTCTGAGATGATAGTTTGTGATGATTATAAAGAATCCTACGCCGGATTTTTCAGAGACCTTTATAAAAGTGTTCTCAAATACAGAGTAGAGAAAATAAGTCTGCGTAGTAACAGTGTTATAAAATTCTCAACAATATATACCCCCTTAAGAAATGCAAGAGGTCGAATAAAATCAGTATTACTTATGGCTCAAAAAATAGATTAGCGAATGAAGACCCTATATTTAGATAGAATAAGCTTTAAAACAAAACTGACTATTAGTATTGTCGCAGGATTTACTGTAACAATGTTGGTTGCTTCATTGTATGCTTCATATTCTTTTAAAAAAGCGGCCTTGAAGTCCTCAGAACAAACCATATTACTTGTTTCGGAAAATTATGCCGAGAAAATTCAGGCTATTATTGACAAGAGTCATACCCAAACCTCCATAGTTGCCACAGGCTTGTCGGCATTGATTGATCCTAATACCGGTTTTTTGGGTGAAGGAAAAGCCACAAAATTTCTTCAGTCAGAAAATATATTAGATAATGTTTTGCTTGCTGAAATTTTTGTTCCCGAGCAAAGACTATCGTTGCAAAATACCTCTGAATCGGAAGAAGAGAGACAAGATTTCAACCGATTCATTTATCGAATAAAAGGAACGATTTATTCTTCAGCGACTAATTTCTCCGTCAGAGAAAACTTTTTAGTCCCTACTGATGTGAAAGTTAAACATAAAACCATCGTTCAGCCGCCCGGTTTTCTTAAGGTGTACGGACAAATGTATTTTGCTTATTCAGTAATAGTTCCCATTGTAAGCAACGATGATTATCTGGGGTATGTCCGATTATTTTTTTCCGATAAAAAGATTAGAAATACAATTAACAAGCCGCTCTATTATAAGGGGGATGTTAAGTTTATCTTGGTTGCCGGAGAAAAAATGGTAACAGTATCCGAGCAAGATTTTTTAAAAGGTAAAACCATTAACGAAGGCAACCGCAAAGAATTTTTGATTTATCAATCAATTGCTGAAAACCGTGCGTCTCAAATTTTGGACGATTTAGTGACAGGAAGGGCGAATATTGTGTTGGAAGACTCCGAGAATTGGAAATTGGCGGCCTATGTTAGTCACAGCACCATCATTGATGAATATATTAAGGACATATTTTCATCCGTTCTACTGGCTGTTGTAATTATGATAATAGGTTTAATTGTTTCAATTTTCATTATTTCAATGTTTTTTAATCAATTAAGAAACCTAATACAATCCTTGGAAATTATAAATAAAGGGAAAATTAAACGTATTGATAAAAACTACAGTACGCCTGAATTGAAAAACTTGGCTCATGAATTTAATCAGATTATTCATAGGAGAATTCAAGTTTCCGATAGTTTAAGTGCAATTTTGCATGAAGATTATGAAACTAAAATTCCGCTGAGGACTGCTGAGGACGAAATTGCAATAGTTGTAAATCAATTAATGGATAAATTAAAAAATGTTGAGAAAGAGCGTAATGAACAAAAGAGACGTGATGAAATAACCGATTGGCAACGAACCGGACTTATCAAAATTACTGATATACAAAGAACAAGTGCTGATACCACAGAAGAGTTGAGCCGCAGAATTATCAGAGTACTTGTAAATTATGTGGACGGGTTGTTTGGTGCCGTATATGTGAGGAGGGGGCAACAGACCGATAAGGAGTATGTCGAAATGACCGGAGCCAATGCCTATGAAGAGAAGAGAGAGATTTACCGTCGCTTTGAAATGGGGCAAGGAATTATAGGAGCCTGTGCTTTGGAGGGAAAGAAAAACTACATTACAAATATCCCCGATAATTTTTTCAAAATCGGAAGCGGACTGGGTACTGCAAAACCCGGATTTATAGCCGTGTTTCCGGTATTCAGTCGGGAGGAATTAATTGCCGTTTTTGAATTGGGATTTTTATCCAAACCGGAGGATTATAAACTTGAGCTGGTTGAGTTGCTTGGAGAAAATGCCGGGGCTTGGATAAGTGCTACCGAAAACTTAAAAAGTTTTAGAGAGCTATTGCACTCTTCGAGAGAAAAAACAAAAGAACTTTCGGATATAGAGGCGGAATTTAACAGTTTACAAAAAGCTGTGGATAAAGCAATTCTTTCGGTTCAATATACTCCCACAGGAGAATTTATTAGTGCCAATTCATTGTATTTGAACACCATGGGGTTTACAAGTAAAGAATTGAAAGGGACCAATGTATTTGATTTGGTAAAAGAAAAGGTTGATGAATTAAAAGATACCATTAAGCAAGTTGTTGCCGGAAAACCGGTTGAACGAAAAGTTGTACGGCATACAAAATCCGGAGAAGAAGTCATTATAAATGCCTCTTATTCGGCAAAATATAATGCCAAAGGAGAGGTTACAGGAATCATTTTCTTAGGGATTATGACAGAAAACTAACACACTAAAAATTGATTATAATGAATGATTGGTTTGAGATTTTAAAATATAGTTTGCCCTCATTGTTTTTTTTGTTGGGTGTACTGGGAATGCTCTATTACTTCAGCAAAAGAGACTTGGATAAGACAAAATTGGATCTGTTGATCGGAAATCAAAAACTGTTAACCCCCATACGGTTACAGTCTTATGAGCGCATCAGCCTACTTTTAGAAAGAATACACCCCCAGATTTTAATTCAGAGAGTGAAAAATCCTAAGGTGAATTCAGGCCAAATGAAAGCATTGCTGATTGACTCAATAAAGAACGAGTATGACCACAACATTTCGCAACAGATTTATGTCAGTTCAAACTTATGGGGGGCTGTGACCAATTCAAAAGAGCAAATTATAAGGACCGTTAATCTGACTTCTTCAGAGGTAAACCCGAAGGATAATTCCTTTGTTTTCTTAAAATTGTTCCTGGAAAAGTATAATGAATTAGATACTCAGCCCATTGAGACTTCTCGTGAGATTTTAAAAAGAGAAGTCCGACAATATTTTTCAATATAATGTTGAGTTCAGTTTACAAAGTTATAGAGTTTAAAGTTTATAATAAACGACTTATATAAAGGCGGTTACAGACAATTTACCCTGCCGCATTACATTTCATATCTGCACCTGTGTGGTGTTTTCACCACACAGGATCTATCCGTATACAAATTCCTGTCAGGTGAAAACATACGAGGTGCAGAATATTAATTTTTAAAACCTTATTGACAAAACGCAATTTAATATGACGTTTGTTATATAAGGTTAAAGTGCTAAAAATAAGAGTTTTAAGTTAATTGCAAGATAATTTATAAAGTCCTGATAATTAAGTGTATAATTTGTTTTGCTAAAATAAAACATACGTTTTAGACCGGACTCAATGTCCCTTAGCAACAAGAGAAAAAGAAAATAATGTCCTCATTGAAATCAAGTTTGACTGAAAAATTGGGTCTATGGTATTTCAAAAGAATAAACCACGACAGAGAGATTGATTTTAGTCAAAGCGACCCGACAAATTTAACCGAGAAAGAACGCATAACGGTAAACAAAACGTTGCGTAAAGCCATAGCAAATGCGGCAATTTGCGGCTTATTGTCATCTTTTATCGCCTTTTTATTCGCCTATTATATCAGCGATCGAATTGTGTATATGGATGATTTTATCAAATTGAAAAACATTTCATATCTGTTTGCTTTCCTTGGGGTTACTATTTTTCTTTCGCTTGTTGAAATGGTTGTTATTTTTATTGATACCATGAATAAATCCTTAAAAATAATACATGTGGCCGACCGGCAGTTGTTTCCCGAAGAAGACCCGGATATGGAATTCGGAAGGTACATCACCCGAGCAGCCTTGGAACTTCCCAATCCCCGAGAGTCAGATATAAATATTGATCCGCTGAAAAACAGCAACAAAATAAAGCGATTTTTCAAAAAAATTATTTATACCGCTAAATCTTCTATAACAAAATTAGTGCTTAAATCTATAATACAGCGTGCTGTTGGTAAGGCCCTGAGCAGAGTTTATTTTACCGTGCTGTCCATTCCGATTGTTGCATTCTGGAACGGATTTGAGTCTTACAAAATTCTCACAGAAGTAAAAATAAGAGTTATTGGCCCCTCGGTGGTCAACGATTACATAAGGTATTATAACGAGCATGCAAAATCATTATCGTATAAAGCAAACTTACAGGTTTTAAGAGCTGTAGGAGTATCAGTAGTCATTGCACAAGATTTGCACCCGAACTTAAAGTTGCTCTACCGGCAGCTGGTTATTGCTTCCGAAATAAATGTTCGAAATGCCACCTTTGATTCACCCGAACTTTTCCTGAAGCGCTTTAGTGACTTGTCGAAGAAAGAAATAAAAATAACCCTTAAGACCTTAGAATTCAGTACTATGCTGAGTGGAAGATTAAATTACCGGCAACGAAAATTCCTCAGCGAAGTATTTGAGCAAAACGGGCAGGAATTTGATTTGGAAGGAATGAAAACAATGAGACGAAAATTTAAACAGGGCTATACGGTTATATAAGTCAACACTTTGTTAAATTACGAATTAAGCACATAATAATCAGCACTTTAACTTATTTGCGATTGCCTTGTAAAGCAATGAATATCAGGTAATTATAAAAATTCAACGAGCTATTGGTTTAAAACAACGTTGAGTATAAGCCCCGTTTTAATGGGGCACACACATTGTATGTAGGGCGTTTTTCTTACCTATTTCCCTTTTCAAATGGAGGTTTCCAGCTCTTAGTTTTCATAATAGCTTTAACTTCCTCATAGGATAACGGATAAAAATTATGACAGTCAACACCAATATCAAAAGAAAGTGAATTTGGATCATCAGTTAATTTTCCGTGCGAGTGACCATAAAGATGATATGTCCCCCAATGAGAAGCATTCCAATTTCTTATGGCATAATGAAACAAAACAACTAACTGTTCTCCTTTTTCAAATTCATCGTCTTTGATGACTAATTCATAGTAATCTTTTATCCATTCAAATCTTGTATGACAAGCATGGGCTGAATCTTCATGATTTCCACTTATTAAATAAATCTTGCCATTTAGTCTTTCAAGAATTTTTCTCAGTTTCCCTGATGATGAAAGCCCTACATCACCTAAATGATAAACTTCGTCTTCAGGGTTTACTTTCTCATTCCACTTCCGGATTAAAATTTCGTCCATTTCGTTTATGTCCTTAAATGGACGTTCCGAATACTTGATGATGTTTTTATGCCCAAAGTGATGGTCCGATGTGAAATATATTTTATTCATTTTAAAATTAATTTTTATTTACCACTCTTACTGTTATTGAATAAGTTATTCAGCTTTAGACTCCTTTGGTTACATCTTAATGTTTTTAAAAGTTCTCATTATTATATGCTAAAGTTATTTATTTATTCAAATGCCTTACAACGTCTGAAATATGGGGCGTTTGGCATTTCAACGCTCCATATTTTCAACTTTGCACCATGCTTATTTGCCTCTAACATCTTCATATTTAGAATTTTCCACCCAATTTATATTACCTGTTATAGTCTTTTACTTTTTTCAGTTTGCATCAATTAGTTGTCCGGAACCTGAAATATCCGTAGTTATACTTGGTCTTCCTTTGTAATATACATTTCCTGAACCACTTATTTCTACATCCAAACTATTTGTCACAAATACTTCTGAATTTCCACTTCCTGTTATAGTGATTTTAGTATCTGTGGTTTCAAGAGTAAATCCGTTAAAATTACCGGAACCTGAAACAAAATGCTCCAAAGTGTCTGCATTTCCTGAAATAGTTATATTTCCACTTCCTGAAATCTCACTATTAAGCCTTGTAGTTTCTGTTTTAACATTAATATTACCCGAGCCGGAAATAGCGACAGAAGATAACGGTAAAGTATAATCTCCACTTATATTACCTGAACCTGAAATAACCAGATGTTCTATTTCGTTTGAAGTAATGACAATATTTAACTCATCATAACTCTTATTATAATAATTTGGCAGACTAATATTCCATATACCTGATTCAACCGTTTTTATTATCTCTAATACTGTTTCTTCCGGTCCTGTTATCTCTACTTTTTGATTTACTCCTTCTATAATTCTTACATTTCCTGCCATTGACAGTTCAAGACCATTAAATATTTCCAATTCAAAAGTCTGTGTAATAACAGGACTTGTGTCTTTTTGACAAGAGCTTATTAACAAGCCTGTAATAATTACACTAATTAAAATACTAATTTTCCTATTCATTTCATTAATTTTTTAAAGTTAGCCCTACCTTGTTTTTGGGATTGGTCAGGTCAAATATTTTATCCCGATTTTGTTGGGTGCATGGTTTTTATATTACCACAAATTCTCTAAAGTTTTTCCTGTCAATAACTTTACTTTCAGCATTATATGCTTCAATAAATGTCTTAGGTAATTTTATTTTTCTTCTATTATTCCATTTAAACTCATACCCGTAAATTTTACCACTATTTTCTTCTACAAAATCTACTTCTTGTTGTTGTTTGGTTCTCCAAAAATACGTATGTGCAAGACTTTGTTTATATTCAATTTGTTTTACTCTTTCTGAAATCAAGAAGTTCTCCCATAATGCCCCTTTATCTGTCCTTAATTCGAGAGGCCTAAAATTTCCTATAACCATATTGCGAATTCCATTATCATAAAAATAGATTTTTTTATTCTTTTTTATTTCGTTTCTAACATTACGGCTAAAACTACCTAACTTAAATATGATATATCCTTTTTGTAGTATGTCAATATATTTGCTTACTGTATTTTTATCAGCATATACCATCTGTGCCAATTCGGAATAATTTACTTCATTACCAACTTGCAATGCTAATGCTTGAACTAATTTTTCCAGGATTTCAGGTTTTTGTATATTGACAAATGAAAGAATGTCCTTGTATAAATAACTATTAACTAAATTTCTAAGAACAGCTATTTCATCTTCAGGATTGTTTAAAACATCAGGGTAAAGTCCATATAACAATCTATTTTCAAGTTGTTGTTCAGAAAATAAATATCCGTGATGTTCTTCATATTCTTCCCACGAAATTGGAAATAATTGATACTCCCATTTTCTCCCTGTTAGGGGTTCATTTATTTGGTTTGACAAATTAAATGAGGAAGAACCACTTGTAAATAATTGAATGTCTTTAAATCTGTCCGTAATTATTTTCATTGTAAGTCCAATCCCTTTTATTCTTTGAGCTTCATCAATGAAAACATATTTATATTTACCAATAATTGAGCGAATTTCCTCAGTATTAGGTTCTGTTAATAGTGTTCTTGTTCCGGGATCATCACCATCAAGTAATAAATAATCTTTGTTTTTAAGAATTGTTTCTATTAAAGTCGTTTTACCAACCTGCCTTGGACCAATTAGAACAATTGCTTTTCCTGACCCGGTTCTCTTTTCTATTTCTTTTTCTAAATATCTTAAATACATATTTTTCTTACAAAGATAGTACTTTTCGTGAAACTATTCACTAATAGTTATACTATTTCGTGAAAATATTTACTGAAACTTATGAATAATTGTGAATTTTATCTCTACGCCGGCTTGCACTCAACATAAAAATATAAATAATTAGCTTAATTCTACTTTACGAAGTTAAAACAAATTAAAAATTAGACTGAAAGTCTAAATTAATTCAGTATGAGTTTTCCGTGACGGGCTGAAAGCCCGGTTTATTTCAACCCAAGGCAACGCCTTGGGTTATTGTCATTTCTATTCTCGCCTTGTAAAGGCAACTTATTAATAAACTACCCTTACAGGGTGAACAAGCTCGTTTATTCCGGACCCGGCGCGTTGCACCGGGCTAAATTAAATTGCTCTTTCAGAGCGATTCCAAACTTCGTAAAGTAGAATTAACTGTATAATTATTACCTAAATTGAGCGATTATGAACGGATCATGATGATTTCTGTTTTAAGAAAATAGCATTTATATTTGAAGCCGGTTACAAAAAACATTTGATTTAGGAACGGATACGAAACAAATTATGATAGCGTAGGCGAAGTTATTTTGTTTCCGGTCCTAAGATCAATTCATTTCCTTTTTTAATACGCTCACAAAGATACCATTTTTTTATTCACACTTCCGAAATCAGGCGCACGCGTTGCAAACGCGTGCGAGCGGCATCGTTTTTTGCAGTGTTAAATTTATAATTTTCAAGCATTCTAAAAATTATGTTTATTTTTTAATTCGCTTACAAAGATATTGTTTTTGTTCGTATCGACAGTATTAGTCGCACGCGTTGCAAACGCGCGCGAGCGAGGTTCAGTATAAAAAGTATAAAGGTTTAAAGTTAAAAGTGTTATTTGTCTAATATTCAGACAGTTATTAAAACATAGTAATTCCACATAATTTGCACACTATCAAATAATTAACTTTACAAACTTTCAACTTTTAAACTTTTTAAACTCACTTATTGGTAATTCTTAAATCAATAATTTCGGAAGTCCTTCCGAAATTATTG
>JAYEIA010000084.1:0-12652 GCA_034659855.1 Bacteroidota bacterium | reverse complement strand
CTGTTTTTGAATTTAAAGCCGGCACGCATTTGTAATGCATGCAACATAGTAGATATTGTTTTGGAATCGGTACAGCAAATAACATATAATTAATGATAAAATTGAATAGCTGTGAAAGTGATAATACGGCACTCGTTACAAACGAGTGCCGGCGAAAGTTAAATCGATGACAAGTCCGTTTACCAACGGATAGTAATTAAAAACTGCTGTTATGAAAAAGTGAAGTTACAAACTTCGATCAGCAGGCATTTTTAATAATATTGAAAGAATTTGATATCCGAAAATTGTTCCTGAAACTTTTGTAAAATTCATTAAAAATGAACCTCATAAATTGCGTAAAAAAACAATCCTAAATATCTAAAAATCTTGAATTTATTGCCTGAAAAATTCGTACCTTTGAGTTGGTCATCATAGTGAAAATTATTCAAACAGTTTACTTCCGACAATAACGTCACAACTCTTTGTGAATTTTAATAATATAAAACTCTGATATTATGATGCAACATTTAAAAAGACTAACTCTGTTTCTGACATTATTATTTCCTGCAATTGTTTTTGCACAAACGTTGACTCCTCCCGGGAATGCACTTGATTTTGACGGGTCTGACGACTATACTGAAACGAACCCGATGATACCCTACAACGACAGCTATACGGTTACGGCATGGATTAAACCGGTTTCAAACACAGGAACAATTATATGCTGGGGTTCTGAGACTGTAAATAATTATACCAACCTTAAAGTATTTTATGGTAAGATAAAATTGGCCATAGGAAACGGAACTGATATCGCCAATTTTACCGGAACAACAGACATTGGCGACGGACTGTGGCACCACGTTGCATTAGTTAAGGAGTCCGAACAGATAATCGTGTATATTGACGGCGATGCGGAATTTGAAGAAACAGCCCCGACAACAATCTCACCAACCTCATTTACCGTTGGTTGCGGCTTCTTAAACGGCATTTACCAAGGTTTTATTAATTCTGCGGTTGATGAACTTGTTGTTTGGGATTATTCACAAACACAATGCGAAATCTTATCAACCATGAATTGCGAATTATTTGGCGACGAAACAAATCTCCTTGCTTACTACAACTTTAACCAAGGGGATGCCGGCGGCGATAACCGCACAGAAACCACATTAACGGATGCAACGGATACATACAACGCAACTTTAATCGGATACACCACAACTAATGACGGTGAAAGCTTATTTAACGGTTCCACATCAAATTGGATTGTCTCTGGGGCAAACTTAAGCGGTTACACCCCTATAGAAGACAACACGGCTCCGATTCCCGATGTTCCGGTTCTTCCGGACATTACTGCAGAATGCGAAGTTGACGAATTACCTGTCCCCACGGCAACAGATGATTGTGTCGGTTCAGTATCAGGGACTCTCAATATAAGCCTGCCGATTACTAACCAGGGGACAACCGTGGTAACGTGGACCTATGACGACGGGAATGGAAATACTTCCAATCAAACACAGAATATCGTTATTGAAGATATTACAAACCCAACCATAACTTGTACGACAGACCAAATTATTGATTTGGAAGAAAGTCAAACCGTCTATATTGTCCAAGGAACAGAGTTTGATGCAACAGCCGGTGATAATTGTTCGCCCGTAATAATTGAGAATGATTACAACTCTCTTGCAACTCTCGAGGGTGAGGAATTTACAGCCGGAATATATACAATTACTTGGAGTGCCGCAGATGTCGGCAATAATATCGTAGAATGCGATTTTGCTCTCACCGTTAATGATTTTGTAGATGTCAAAAAACTTGACCATTCAAATCTCTCAATATATCCGAATCCTTCCAAAGGCATATTCACAATTGAGACCGATAAAACTTATGATGTCGTTATTTCTGATATTTCCGGAAAAGTAGTATATGCTTCGGAAATTCAAGCTAATTCGAAGCCCGAGATTGATTTGAGCAATCAATCGAGCGGTATTTATTTGGTTACATTCAAAAATGCACAGCAAACAATAAATACAAAGCTGGTTATTGAATAATGAGTTTTGATACTCCCGCTAAGCGAAGTTTCCAAACTCCTGCCGGCACACGTTTATAACGCATGCAAATGCATTAGACAGAATGGTTAGTAGAGTTCAGTAACAAACACAACAGTTAATATAATAATGATAAAATTGAATAGCTGTGAAAGTGATAATACGGCACTCGTTACAAACGAGTGCCGGCGGGGTTGCAAACTTCGCTTAGCGGAAGATGCAAATATTACTATTTTGCTTAGTCCGAAAAAAAGTTTTTAGACTGAACTCTTTATTTATTTCAAAAGAGAACGTGAAATTATTATTTGCTGAATTTCTGATGTACCCTCATATATTTGTGTAAGCTTAGCTTCACGCATAAGTCGTTCTACGTGATATTCTTTAACATATCCGTATCCGCCGTGAATTTGTACAGCTTCTGTTGTTACTTTCATTGCTGTTTCGGCTGCCATATATTTAGCCAAAGCACTTTCTTTAATGTAATCTTTGTGTTGGTCTTTGAGCCATCCTGCTTTATATACCAGCAGACGTGAGGCCTCAATGGCAGTTTCCATATCTGCCATTTTAAACGCAATAGCTTGATGCTCTGCTATGAATTTGCCGAATGTTTTTCTTTCTTTGGCATATTTTATTGATAAATCCAAAGCCCCTTGTGCTATTCCTACAGCCTGTGCTGCTATTCCCATTCTTCCGCCGGTCAGACAGACCATTGCAATTTTAAAGCCAAAGCCGTCTTCTCCTATTCTGTTTTCTTTCGGTACTTTAACATCAGTAAACATAAGAGAGTGTGTGTGCGAACTTCGCAATCCCATTTTATTTTCTTTCGGCCCCAGTTCAAATCCCTCTACTCCTTTTTCTACTATAAAAGCATTTATACCTCTGTGTCCTTTGTCTTTGTGGGTTTGTGCCATTACTATAAAATAATCTGCATCATTTGCATTTGAAATCCAATTCTTGGTACCGTTCAAAAGATAGTGATCTCCTTGGTCAACAGCAGTTGTTCTTTGTCGGGCTGCATCTGAGCCTGCCTCCGGTTCCGACAGGGCAAAAGCTCCCAGCAGTTCCCCTGAAGTTGAAGGCAACAGATATTTTTCTTTTTGCTCTTCATTGCCAAAGTCTTCGATAGCTCTGTTGACCAGCGAGTTTTGTATTGAAACTACAACGGATGCCGAAGCATCAATTTTTGAAAGTTCTTCAACTACCAATATGTATGATATTGCATCCATGCCAAGTCCGCCGTATTTTGGGTCTGTCATTATTCCCATATAGCCCATTTCTTGCATTTGCTTAATCTGTTCTTTTTGCTCTAATGCTTTTTCATCACGTTCGGCAACTCCCGGTTTTAGTACTGAATGTGCAAAATCTCTTGCTGATTTTTTTATTAATTGTTGTTCTTCTGTCAGATTAAAATTCATAATATATATTTTTTCCCAAATATACAGAAATATGTTTAAAATTAAATGTGAATTTCATTTTTGTTTCTACTCCCGCTAAGCGAAGTTTCCAAACTTCGCTTAACTATTGTTGGTGGTTTCCGCCGAAAATCGGACACAGTTCAACTATACTTTAAATGGTTTATATTATTACTGATATAATGATACAATACCTTGCTACTCAACAAATACACTCTTTATAAAAGTCAAATTATTGACCG
Organism: Bacteroidota bacterium; assembly: GCA_034659855.1. Taxonomy (GTDB): domain Bacteria; phylum Bacteroidota; class Bacteroidia; order Bacteroidales; family JAADGE01; genus JAYEIA01. The sequence continues at coordinate 8,971 of JAYEIA010000084.1, read as the reverse complement.
TTTAAAAAATATCGTTGCGGATGCTACATTAAAATGAAACGATAAAACAAATTTCAAAATCAATAACAGCAGAACCGGAAAGTCGTAAAAATTCGCTGTTGTTGAATATCCGGGAAATAACTATATTCAAGTGCAAAAAATTACTTAAGTTTGGATGCAGTTTTAGATATTGAACCATTGAGTGTAGTTTAAAAAGGTTAAAAATTGAAAGTCTGTAAAGTTAATTGTTTGATATTCAGTAAATTAGATAAAATTAGTATACTTTAATAACTATTTGAATATTAGACAAATAACACTTTTAACTTTAAAACTTGAGTCAATTCCAAAAAGTCAAATTTGTCAAATCACCGGTCGGACGGCTATGCTAATTAACTAAAAACAAGATGACTAGTTTTGAGTATTTTGCAAGTATATCCGTCTGGCCGGTTTTCGGAGTGGACTCAAACTTAATACTTTTTATACTGAACTCACCATTATCATTTAGAACGAAAACGTACAATTAATGAGATATTTGGGAAATAACTTGTCTGCTGTTATGAAAAATCGAGTATCTTGCCGGAAATATTGAAAAAATGCTGAAAAATATTGAGAACGAAAAAAAAATGAGATTATCATTTCAATAAAAGAATAAAACTCTTTGACGGTTTCACTTTAAAGTGAAGCTGTCAATAATAAATACAAAAAATAATTGTCATGAAAAAAACACTAATCACAGCAATCCTAATTTTATTATCATTATTAATTTTTGCACAAAACAAAACAGCTTATGTTTCCGATGAATACGAAAAACACAACCTAAAACCCGGAAATATTCCTGAACTTTGGGAAGACGGTATCCGAACCGGCGGAGTAAAAGGAACTTACGAATGGTGGTATTTCGATGCACATCTTAATGACGGCACAACAATCGTTATTGTTTTCTATACAAAACCCTTTACGCAAATCAAAAAAGGATTAATTCCGTTTATATCTCTAAATATTGACCGACCCGACGGAACAAGCATCAAAAAAGCACATTACGGGAAAACAGATGAGTTTTTGGCATCAAAAGACAGTTGTAATGTAGTTATCGGGAAAAATTATTTCAGAGGAAATTTAAAAAATTATGAAATTCATTACGAAGATGAAGAAATACATATTGATGCAAAAATTACAAGAACAACTGAAAGCTGGCGACCTAAAACAGGATTTTTCATTTATGGAAATTCTGGAAAGCAATTTGCTTGGTTAGTTCCTGTTCCGCAAGGAAAAGCTGAAATAAATTATACATACAAAGGAAAAACATATAATTTAAAAGGCTCATGCTACCACGATCACAACTTCGGAAATGCAAATATGGCAGAAGTTATAAACCATTGGTATTGGTCAAGAGCAGAACTTGGACCGTATAATTTAATTGCTGCCGAACTCATTTCTCATAAAAAATATGATGCTGTTCCTATTGTTGTTTTTAATCTTTCAAAAGACGGAAAAACAACTGCAGACGAAGGTTTAAACGTAAAACTTTACAGAACCTACGGAGAAATGCAAGAAGCCGGAGAACGCCCTGTAAGTGACCTCTTAAAATTTGTATATAAAGCTGAAAATGAAGAGTATAAATATGAATACACATTAATACGAGAAAAGAATTTAATGGCACTTAAATTGTTTGACGCATTAATTCCCAATACAATAAAACGTAAACTTGCTACACTAATTACCGGTTTAGACCCTGCATATTACAGAATGTCGGGCAAAGCAAATCTTAAAGTTTATAAAAATGACCTGTTAATTGAAGAATACACAAGCGAAAAAGCAATTTGGGAATTAATGTATTTCGGTGAACCGTATAAGTAAAAATAGCAATTGACTTTTCAACATCCGCAGGATTTGAAAACGTGATATAATCATTTAATCATTCGATTACCATGAATAAAAAAGTAATAGAATTCCCCCGCTCGGCATAGATTAACGCAGTGTATCCAGGTCAAACAATAACAGATAGTTTCCGCCGAAAATCGGACACAGTTCAACTATACTTTAAAAGGTTTAATTATTTAGTGATATAATGATACAATACCTTGCTACCCCGCCGGCGCTCGTTTGCAACGAGTGCAATGAAACAAACATAAAATGAAAGAATAATAAACAATGTCAAACAAATACAAAATTACAGATAGAGACAGCAAATAACGTATAATTAATGTGAAAGTAAATAAATATGAAAAAGCTATTAGGCAGATAGAAGGCACTCGTTGCAAACGAGCACCGGCAGGGAGATTTAATTGGACCGATTTGATGCGGTTTGAAAATTAGAACCGGCTGGCGCTCGTTTGCAACGAGTGCAATGAAACAAACATAAAATGAAAGAATAATAAACAATGTCAAACAAATACAAAATTACAGATAGAGACAGCAAATAACGTACAATTAATGTGAAAGTAAATAAATATGAAAAAGCTATTAGGCAGATAGAAGGCACTCGTTGCAAACGAGCACCGGCAGGGAGATTTAATTGGACCGATTTGATGCGGTTTGAAAATTAGAACCGGCTGGCGCTCGTTTGCAACGAGTGCAATGAAACAAACATAAAATGAAAGAATAATAAACAATGTCAAACAAATACAAAATTACAGATAGAGACAGCAAATAACGTACAATTAATGTGAAAGTAAATAAATATGAAAAAGCTATTAGGCAGATAGAAGGCACTCGTTGCAAACGAGCACCGGCAGGGAGATTTAATTGGACCGATTTGATGCGGTTTGAAAATTAGAACCTCACAACTTTCTCTTTTACATATTTAAAATTAATTGGGACTTTTCCGGCCCGACAGAAAATAACTTTTGTCCAAATAATTGAAACCATTAAATTTGAGCAGAAAATATATTTCAAAAACTTCATCAAACAGAAAACTATGTACCTTTTTTTTGATACCGAAACCACAGGACTTCCCAAGAACTACAAAGCGCCGATAACCGACAGTAAAAACTGGCCGAGAATGGTGCAAATTGCTTGGCAACAATATAATCGCCAAGGAGAAATGACCCGAGAAAAAGTATATATCATTACGCCCGAAGGCTATACAATACCCAAAGAGGCTTCGGATGTTCATGGTATTACCACCGAAAGAGCAATAAAAGAAGGGGTAGATTTGAATAAGGTATTGCATGAATTCAGAGACCTGATGGAGGAATCAGAGTTTCTTGCCGCCCACAACATAGGCTTTGATGAGCGCATACTCGGGGCTGAATTTATTCGCAAAGCAGTACCCTCACTAAGCAAACGGCTGAAACGCATAGATACCATGAAAGAAAGTACAGAATTCTGTGCCATTCCCGGACAATACGGTTTCAAATGGCCAAATCTTACAGAATTGCATACCATCCTTTTCGGAAAAGGCTTTGAAGGTGCTCACGATGCCTTGGCTGATGTTCGGGCTTGTGCGGATTGCTATTTTGAACTCAAAAAACGAAAAATCGTAGCACACTAACCCCGTTCAAAAAATTAGTTCCGAAAAGGTGCAACCATCTTTAGATCTACTATCTTTTTTAATAAGAAAAAGTTGTTGAACAGGCGAATATCCTCTATACTTAAACTAAATTTTAATATATTTGCATAAAATCTCATATTATGACAGACATTAAAAATTATATTTCCGAAAACAAAAACGAAATACTGGAAGACTTATTTGGTCTTATCCGAATACCCTCCATAAGTTCTGAAAAGGCGCACAAAGACGACATGTATAAAGCAGCCGAATACTGGAAAAAAATTATGATCGGAGCCGGTTGCCAAAAAGCTCAGGTTATGGAAACCAACGGAAACCCGGTTTGTTACGGAGAGCGAATAATCGACACAAACAAACCTACGATTTTGGTATACGGGCATATGGACGTAATGCCTGTTGACCCCATCGACTTGTGGGACAGCAAACCGTTTGAACCCGAAATAAGAGATAACAAAATATATGCTCGCGGAGCCGATGATGATAAAGGACAATCCTTTATGATAGCAACAGCATTCAAATATTTAGTTGCAAATGACAAGTTGGATGTGAATATTAAATTCATTATTGAAGGGGAAGAAGAAATTGGCTCACCGAATTTGGGCGCTTTTATGGAGCAAAACAAAGCGCTTCTTAAAGCGGATGTTATATTGGTAGCAGATACCGGTATGATTTCTGAAGATGTGCCGTCAATTACTACAGGCTTACGCGGTTTGAGTTATATGGAAGTGGAAGTGACCGGTCCCAACCGAGATTTACACTCCGGCCTTTTTGGCGGAGCAGTGGCCAATCCGATTAATATTCTAACGGACATGATATCATCACTGACTGATGAAAACGGCAAAATAACCATCAAAGATTTCTACAAAGACGTAAAAGAAGTGAGCCGAAAAGAACGAGATAAAATAGGCGAAGCTCCTTTTGATGAAGGTGATTATAAAAAGTCATTGGATGTAGATGAACTTGCCGGCGAATCAGGCTACAGCACCACAGAGCGTACCGGAATACGTCCGGCATTAGATGTCAACGGAATATGGGGCGGCTATATTAAAGAAGGAGCAAAAACAGTACTGCCTTCAAAAGCCCATGCAAAAATATCCATGCGCTTGGTTCCCAATCAAAACAATGAAGAAATAAGCCGGCTTTTTGAGGAACATTTCAAAGCCATCGCACCTAAAAATGTAAAGGTCAAAGTGGAGGCACTTCACGGCGGCCAAGGGTATGTATCACCATTGGATATTCCGGGCTACAAAGCCGCAGAGAAAGCTTGTGAAAAAACTTTCGGAAAAATGCCGGTTCCTTTCAGAAGCGGCGGAAGTATTCCGATAATTTCCACTTTTGAAGATATTCTCGGTATCAAATCCATACTTTTAGGTTTTGGATTGGAAAGCAATGCCATACACTCCCCCAATGAAAACTTTCCGCTTAGTATGTTTTATAAAGGAATTGAAACCATGTCATATTTTTTTGAAGAATATGCTAAAAAGGCTTAATTTCCTTATACTTCTGAAACAGAAACAAAAAATCTGCGTATAATGAAAAACAATGACTATTATTGCCCCAAATGTAATAAACCGTTGATTGTTGAAGACCATATTATTTTATCGGCAAAAACAAAAGGCGGGGAGTTGGGTCTTATCCTTTTAAAGCCGGAGCTTGGTGATTATGAAATAAAAAAACATAATACCCTAAAGATTGAAGTCGGTGAGCCCATCGAATTTTCCTGTCCCCTATGCAATCAAAATCTAAAAAACCGGGACAATAATTTGGCCGAATTAGTGATGATTGATCCCAATGCGGAAAAATTCATCATTCAGTTTTCAGACATACTTGGTGAGCAAGCCACTTATAAAGTACAAAACGGCAAGTTGAAAGAAAAATACGGAAACGACAACAAAAAGTATTTACAATAATTGTATCAAAAATTTAAATAATCTATTTTACAATGAAGACAATATTTAGCACACTAATTTTGACCATGGCCTATTGGGTTGGTTTTGCTCAAACAAATCCTCATTCTCAGGTGATAACTCATACCGGAAACGGAAATATGATTCTCATGGAAACAGAAACAAAAGCTCCTGAAACCAAAGGTTCTTACTTTCTTGAAGAAGACTGGAATTCCGGAATTATTACACTATACAGTGAGTCTGAAATAAAAAATTACCCTTTTAAATATAATATGAAGTACAATCAGTTTGAGCTAAAAACATTAGAAGATATAAAAGTTCTTCCGACTCAGGACGTTCAAAGTTTTATCTGGATTAACAATTCCGGCAGAAAACAATATTTTATTAATTGTTCAGAATTTGCGGAGAGTACAGAAAAAGGCTTTTATCAAATTATTTCTAAGGGTACTGTTTCTTTGGTAAAATATACCAATATTGAATTATTAAGCCCAAATTATAATGCTGCCATGGATGCCGGCAGCAAAGCGAGCAGATACACCAAAGAAAATGACTATTATGTGCAAATCGGAAAAACATTCAAAAAAATAAAACCCCGAAAACGAAAGATACTGAGAATTTTTAATGATAAATCTGAAACTGTGGAGCAATTTGCAAAACAGAATAATCTCAGATACAGAGATGAAGATGATTTGGCCAAGATTTTTAATTATTACAATTCAATTTAGGACAATGACTCTGAATATTTCTCTGATAAAAACATAGAAATACGGTAATTCAGACTTCGTCTGTTTTAATATAAAAAAATGGACATTGTGTATAATTGCAAATGCCTGAATGCCTGACAAAATAAATTTTGAAACAAATTCACATCTATCGCTATCTGCATCATTGTCAAATATTTAGATCTTTTGCAAATAATACCTGCGTCCAATTATATCGCAAAATCATATAACAGCTTTTATATTAAAGGAGTACAGCTATTTAAAATATTAAACCGGACGAAGTCTGTAATTCAATAAACAAGGCAAATATTTCAAATCTGCCTCTATTTTATTTCATATTCCCCCTAACAAAAAACAGGCCTTCGAGCCTGTTTTTTTTAGTTTTGGTCAAACACTCCCCAAAACGAACCACTACTTTAAACATTTTTTGCAAAATAAAGCAACCACCCCCTAAATTATTGATAAATTATACTAGATTTGTTGAAAATTTCAAACACACACCATGAATTCATTAAGGCAAAAAGCTCTTGAGAAAATTATTGACAGAAAACCGAATAAAAAAGATTTCCCCACAGAGAAAGTCTCTGACTATTTCGGCTGCAATGTATTCGACTATGAGACAATGCAAAGCTACATGCCAAAGCATGCCTTTGAACACATACAAGAAGCTATCGTTTCCGGAAAACGAATAAACCGAAATATTGCCGATCAAATTGCCTCAGGCATGAAATCATGGGCTGAAGAACGAGGAGCGACCCACTATACGCACTGGTTTCATCCACTAACCGGAGAAACCGCTGAAAAACACGATGCATTTTTGGATACAAATCATAAAGGACAGGCATTTGAAGGTTTCAGCGGAAAACTATTGTCTCAGCAAGAGCCTGATGCATCAAGCTTTCCGCACGGAGGACTACGAAACACATTTGAGGCAAGAGGCTATACGGCATGGGATCCCTCATCGCCCGCATTTGTTTTAGACAAGACCTTATGCATTCCTACTATTTTTATTGCCTATACCGGAGAAGCACTGGATTACAAAACCCCCTTACTAAAGGCTTTGCACGAACTGGATAAATGTGCCACGGAAACCATGCAATATTTTGACAGAAAAGTAACGCAAGTTTTTGCTACTTTGGGTTGGGAGCAAGAATATTTTTTAATCGACCGGGCCTTATTCCTAGCCCGACCGGATTTAGTACTCACCGGCAGAACGCTTTTAGGACATTCATCGGCCAAGGATCAGCAATTGAACGATCATTACTTCGGAGCCATTCCCGAACGGGTTGTTGCCTTCATGAAAGACTTTGAATATGAAGCCCACAAACTGGGAATCCCGGTTAAAACAAGACACAATGAAGTGGCACCTAATCAATTTGAATGTGCTCCGATTTTTGAAGAGGCCAACCTGGCCAATGATCATAACCTACTACTCATGGAGGTGATGCGAAGAGTTTCCTTAGACCACAACTTTAAGGTTCTGTTTCACGAAAAACCTTATAAGGGAGTCAACGGATCAGGAAAACATAATAATTGGTCGATGCAAACCGACAACGGAGAAAACCTTTTACAACCCGGCAACACGCCAAAACAAAACCTCAGGTTCTTAACCTTTTTAGTCAACATCACCAAAGCAGTTTCTAATTACGGGGATATTTTGCGAGCGTCTATTGTCTCGGCAGGAAATCTGCATCGGCTGGGAGCAAGTGAAGCTCCGCCGTCAATTATATCTGTTTTTTTGGGCGACCGATTAACCGAAATTCTCGACGAATTAGAGAAACAAATTCCGGACAGCAAAATGAGTCCTGATTTAAAAACAAAACTTAAACTTGATATCGGAAAAATCCCGGAACTTTTGCTCGATAATACCGACAGAAACAGAACCTCGCCATTTGCTTTCACAGGCAACCGCTTTGAATTCAGAGCCGTAGGTTCTGCAGCAAACAGTGCCGGGCCTATAACTGTTCTTACGGCTGCGGTAGCACAACAACTCAAAGAATTTAATACAGAAACTAATGCTGTTATTAAATCCAAAAAACTCAAAAAAGATGAAGCCATTTTTCATATTCTGCGCCGGTATATCAAAGAATCAAAATCGGTACGTTTCGAGGGCAACGGATACAGTAATGAGTGGGAAAAAGAAGCAGAAAAAAGAGGCCTCAGCAATATTAAATCTGCCTCCGAAGCTTATAAATCATACGTAGATAAACACACCATAAAACTTTTTACAGAGTCTAACATCCTCACACAAAAGGAACTGGAATCACGTTATGAAATTAAAACCGAGGAGTACAACAAAAAAATTCAAATTGAATCTCGGGTACTCGGAGATTTAGCTATCAACCATATCAATCCTACGGCCATTAAGTATCAAAACATATTGATACAAAACTTACAAGGCTTAAAAGCCATATATTCGACCGATGAAGAATTCAGAGCCAATTCTGAAAACTCTTTGGAAACGCTTAATAAGCTTAATAATCACAGAAATGCAATTATTAAAAATGTAAAAGATATGATTAACTCCAGAAAAGAAGCCAAAATCCTGACTAATTGCAAAGAACGGCTGGTAATTTATGAAACAAAAGTATTGCCGTACATGACCGAGATTAGATATCATATTGATAAACTGGAATTAATAATTGACGACGAATTGTGGTCTTTACCTAAATATCGGGAAATGTTATTTACACGTTAACCAATTATTTACAAGGCTCCGGTTTATAATAGAGGTATTATTTTGAATATGCTGATTATATGACTTTTACAAGACAATATTCAAATTTCCGGAGGTTGAGCATGTTGTTTGCAAAACAAGCCCCGAAACCGGTTTCGAGGCTTGTTTTGCAAAC
>JAYEIA010000083.1:0-2578 GCA_034659855.1 Bacteroidota bacterium | reverse complement strand
GCGGCTGGCCAAGTTTTGATAATGAAATTGAAGGAGCCGTTGAACGAAAAACTGATGCCGACGGTAGGCGTACCGAAATACTGTGTGCAAACTGCGGCGGACATTTAGGTCATGTTTTTAAAGGCGAAGGCTATACCGACAAAAATATTCGACATTGTGTCAATTCCGTCTCTCTGAATTTTCAACCGATTGCAACTAAAAAGTACAGCCCTCAAAATAAGGAGAAGGCTTATTTTGCCGGGGGATGTTTTTGGGGAGTTGAATTTTACTTGGAAAAGCAAAAGGGTGTTAAATCTGCCGTATCCGGATTTATGGGGGGGCATGTAAAAAATCCGGCTTACCGTGAAGTGGTTACCGGAACCACCGGACATGCCGAAACAGTTGAGGTAACATTTGACCCGGGTGTGATCGATTATGAAACCTTGTTAAAATTATTTTTAGAGATACACGATTTTACCCAAGTAAATCGTCAAGGACCTGATGTCGGAGAGCAGTACCGAACTGAAATATTTTACTCGAATGAAAATCAGAAAAAAGTAAGCCAAAGATTACTTTCAATTTTGAAAGAAAAAGGGTACGATGTGGCTACCAAATTGACAGCAGCTGATGAATTTTATGAAGCAGAAGAAAATCATCAGGATTATTATGAACACAAAGGTACTCGACCATACTGCCATGCTTACAAGAAAATATTTGATTAGCTGTGACCTGTAGTTTCAGCCGAGAAATTTTTTATGAAATTGATTTCCTTTTTATCGATATACTTTAAACGGTTAATAATTTAACTTTTACAAAGAGAGTATTTGTTGAATAGCAAGGCATTGTATCATTAAATAATTAAACCATTTAAAGTATATATATAAGAAAAACCCGACATGCTGTGCATATCGGGTTTTTGATTTTGTCCTTTCAACCTTATACTAATTCAGCTGCAACTTTAAGGGCAGCCTCATAATTTGGTTCTGTTGTAACTTCCGAAACATATTCAACATGTTTTACTGTATTATCTTTGTCAATAACAACCGTTCCTCTGGCCAATAGTCGCAAAGGAGCCATTACAAATCCGTATTTTTCTCCGAAATCTAAATCTTTATGGTCTGATAGTGTTTTTACTTTATCTATACCCTCAGCACCGCAAAATCGTTTTTGTGCAAAAGGCAAATCTACTGATATTGATAAAATATCTATATTTTCATGCTTTGCTGCTTCTTCGTTAAATTTACGATTTTGAGAAGCACAAACACCGGTATCGAGAGACGGAAAAACAGATAATATTTTTACTCCGTCAAAGTCAGACAGTTGTACAGGTTTTAAATCATTATCAAGTACAGTGAAATTTGGGGCTTTATCGCCCACTTTAATTTCTTTTCCCGAAACGGGCATTGGGTTCCCGGCGAAAGTTATTTTTACATTGTTTTGTTCCATGGAGTAATTTTATTTAGATTAAATATAAATAGCAAAGAAATATAAAAAGATTTTAAAATCCTAAATTTTGGACTTTTATTTTTGAAAAAATATTTTCTATATTTGAAAGAAAAAACAAAACAGGGAGATGAAAAAATATAAATACGGATTGGTACTCGGAGGAGGAGGAACAAGAGGATTTGCTCATTTGGGAGTACTCAAAGCATTGAGAGAGCGGGGCATAATTCCTGATATTATTTCGGGAGCCAGTGCCGGTTCAATTGTCGGAGCCCTTATTGCCGACGGAAAGACGGAGGATGAAGCATTTGAATTTTTTAAGAAAAAAAGCATTTTTGAATTTTCAAAATTTCGATTTCCAAGACAAGGTTTTTTTAGTTTAAGTGGCTTAAGAAAAAATTTGGAAGAATTTTTATCAGTTCATAATATTGAGGATTTGTCAATACCTCTTTATATCTCAGTTTCAAATTTATATACCGGAAAAGCAGAATATCTCAATTCAGGTTCTGTTTCTGATACGGTTGTGGCATCATCGAGCATACCTGTACTTTTTACGCCTGTTACAATTAAAAATGAATTATATGTTGATGGCGGTCTGGTTGATAACTTGCCTCTCAAGCCCTTGAAAGATATTTGCGAATACATAATTGTAGTTAGTTTAATTCCGGTTAATGAAAATCATAAAGTAAACGGCATCAGAAGTATTATTTCTCGTATTGCCGAAATGGTAACCAACAACAATTTGAATAATGAGAAAGCAGATGCGGATTTAATCATTGAGCCGCCGGAACTGTCGAAATATGAATATTTGAGTTCAAAAAGGGCAGATAAGGTTTTTGAGATTGGCTATGAGTATACAAAAAATATTGAAATTCCGTTTTTATAGCTTTTGCGGTAGTTTAAAACTTAGGGGTTGTGATGAAATAAATTGACAATTTTAAATGAAGCTATTTTGTTCTTTTACAACTTGAAAATACTGCGAATAGCGAGCTATTTTAACGGATTTTCAAGATTTTTTGCGAACGAGCAAAAATCAAGCCCAAAAGAACGAGTTTAAATAAACTTCACCCTTCACCTTTCACCCCATAGCCGTCAAGCTAAAACGTTAATTAGTTGAATTACAGTCTGTATTATGTTTGTTAGAGCAATATTTTTT
>JAYEIA010000082.1:0-2601 GCA_034659855.1 Bacteroidota bacterium | reverse complement strand
AACTCTTTTCTTTCTCCAAAGGAAAATAAATTCTCTATTACAAATCTTATTAACATAATTACGTGATATTTTCACACAAATATAAATATTTAGTCTCGATTAAAAAAATATTACGCTGAAAAAAGTGAAATAACGTGAAATTATCACTGTTTTCATTTTTTTGTGGTATAACGCCCAACTCAAATCATACAAATCATAGTTTTGGATACAGAAAGAGCAGTCTTCATACTTTCCGGTTGTCATTAAAAACAAAAAGCTCCGATAAAAAATCGAAGCTTTTTTGTTTTATTTAGAAATAGTGTCATGCCAAGTATGAGATGTCGCATAAGTTACCGTTATTTTTTGCTTTTTGAGAAATAAAAAAAAGTAAGCATAGCCACGCTACGTGAGTCTTTTTTTTATGAATCAAAAACGAAAAAGAACAAAACTTGGTGCGATATATCATACTTGACATGACACTATTTCATTAAACTGAAATTTAGTCTTCCTCAAATTGAATAACTTCAACCGGGCAACTTTCCGCAGCTTCTTTAATGTCTTCCTCGTTAGCGTCAAAATCAGCACCGTCTTTTACAACACAGTCATCTTCAACTTCAAATACATCAGGTGCCATCTCTTCACATAGTCCGCAAACAGTACAACCTTCTTCTATCCATACTTTTTTAATAGCCATAACTTTTTTAATTTTTATTAATATTTCAAAATAATCTTTGCAAATTTAAAAAGATATTTTTTTTATCAAAAAAACAATCTCTTATTTTTTTCATTATTTCGGCTCTCTGATCGGAACCGATGAGCAGCCCAACGATTATTATCTGTCAAACTCTTTAAACTAATCAGCCGCTCTTGTGGGCTCCTCGCCTTTAAGCATAAATTTATTGTACAATAATAAACTAACCGCCGTAAGCAAGCCAATGCCTGCAAAAACATACCAAATTCTTGACGGATTATAATTCTCCCATAATAATTGAGTGATACCCGATGCATCGGTATTCAAAAGTTCAGCCGATTGATCAATAAAATCATTTTGGGTATAACCTTTTCCGATTTCGGGCAAATCATGCCCGCGACTTATCATTTCTCGACGTAATAAAGAAATTTTGTCGGAAGTTCTTTCATAAACCGGTCCGGAGACGATGCCTGCAAAGTAATTTCCGACAGCAATAGGTAAAAATGAGGTTCCCATGTACAGGGCTTCTTTATTCTTTGGAGCAATTTTTCCGATATATTCCGTAAATTTCGGAGAACTGGCCATCTCGCCAATAGAGAATATTAATATGGCTAAAACCACAAACATTCCGTTATCGGTAGCAAAGGCCAAACCGATACCCAAGGCAACCACCAGCAAACCGCTGACTATACTCGTAATTGACTTAAACCGCATAACGAGTGTCGAAATAATTAACTGAAACAATATGATGAAACCGGCATCCAAATTAATAAACATTTCCGGGGCAACCGTACCCTCATCAGTACCAAAAGCCGAAGCTAAAGCGGGCGAAATTGAGGCAATATTATTATATAAAATACTTGTATTTACCCACTGGTCTATAAAATTTGGTAAAGTATAGAACAATTGATTAAAGAGCGTCCAAAACCCAACCATAATTAAGAGAAAAACAGCTAATTTAAGGTCTTTCAGTGCTTTGTATATATTAAAGAATGACTCTTTAACCGATGTTAAGAATTTCTCGGTAGATTTTTTTCGGTCGGGCTCTTTAAACAAAAACAAAACCAACAACATATTAATGGCTATGACAGAAGCTGCCATTACAAATATGATTCCCCAGCCCATATCGTGTCTGAGTTTAGAAGAGAATACCGGTCCCAGAAACCCGCCGATATTAATCATCATATAAAATATTCCGAAACCAATGGATGAAGTTTTATCCGTAGTTGTTTTTGCTACGGTGGCTGCAATTATCGGTTTAAACATGGCTGCACCAACCGCCACATATAAAAATGCAAAAAATACCGCTCCGTAGGTTGTAAAGGTTCCCATTAAATAATAACCGGAACCCAGGATAATGAACGATAAAATCAACATTTTACGATAGCCGAATCGGTCGGCCATTGAACCGGTAATTATGGGCAAAAAGTATAAAATAGCCGTAACGGTTCCCATAATCATTCCTTTCTGGGTTTGAGTAAAACCTAAAGCTCCCTCATCAACTGAGTTGGTTAAATACAAGGCCAATAAATTAAATAACCCGTACCAAGCCCAACGTTCAAAGAGTTCCATTGAATTGGCCACCCAAAATGATTTGGGGAATTTGCTCATTACTTTACCTAATTTACTCATTTTTGTGTTTTTTAAAATTTCCGTTCGCAATGTAAAAATAAACCGGCTTAAACTCAAAAAAGCAAAACTCTTTTTTTAAGCTAAATTTATATATGTTTTCCAATAAATACCCGCCTTACCAATGTCTGTTCTTTTTCAGAAAATCTCCGCCGGTGCGAGCTTGCAGCTCGTACCATTTTCGCAAGTTAAAAAATACATCAAATATAAATTTTTGCATAAATAGAATTTTATTTTAAATTTTAACAATAAAGAAGTTATTAATGAGCAGAAAATATAAATTTATAGTGAGGTAAGGTATG
>JAYEIA010000081.1:0-12826 GCA_034659855.1 Bacteroidota bacterium | reverse complement strand
ACAAATATCAAGCGGATCGCCGTCTCCCACAATTTCAGGTCGTTTCAAGATGCTCGAACTTTTTTCGGCCACCTGATTACCGCAATAGGTTTGCGGAATAAATCCGTACAAAGCCGGTAAAATACTTGAATATTTTTGTGGACGATCTATCTTCAAATACCCGCTGGATTTATCTACTTCATACTTCACTGTATCAGTGGGTACCATTTCTACAAAAGTCATCAAGACTTCAGGGGCTTCCTCCCCAATTTCAACTCCGTGCCAAGGGTGTGATTTATGTCTGAGGCCTATTAACTTTCCTATTGGATCTAATGATCTTGTCCCGTGGGTTCTTTTCGTTTTGCTCATTGCTGTATGTTTTTTTACTATATGATACTACATCTCTTTTTCACTCAATTCTAACCATCTGAATTCAGCCTCGTCAATATTTTCATTCAATTCGGACAAGCGCTTTGATTTACCGGGTATATCTTCCACATCTAATTCTCCACCGGAAAGTTCAGTTTCAATTTGTTCTTTTTCAACGGTCATTGCTTCTATGTTTTTTTCCACAGCCTCAAACTCCTTCTTTTCTTTATAAGTCATTTTTGAGTTGCTGCTCTTGCTCGACTCTTTATTCTTTGAAGGTTTCTTTTTGGAGCCTGCAGTACTTTTAGCTCGTTCTGCTTTCAGTTTCCTCAAATAATCGGAATATTTTCCGGGAAACTGCCCCACTCTGCCGGTATCGTCCAAAACAAACAAGGTGTCAGCAACCTCATCAGTAAAATATCTGTCGTGTGAAACCACCAAAACATTGCCCTTAAACTGCTTAAGGTAACTTTCCAAAACCTCGAGTGTGGCTATATCCAAATCGTTGGTCGGCTCATCCAAAACCAAGAAATTCGGATTTTTCATCAAAACCGTCAACAGATACAATCGTTTCTTTTCGCCGCCGCTCAGCCCCGAAATAAAACTGTAATGCATATATCTCGGAAACAAAAAGTACTCCAAAAATACTGCTGCCGACAAATAACTCCCGTCTTTGGTTTCAATCTTTTCGGCAACATTCGTAATGGCATCAATAACTTTATCGTCGGCACCGAATTTTAAACCCTCCTGCGTGTAAAACCCAAAAGTTACCGTTTCTCCGACATCTACACTGCCCTTATCCGGCTTAAGTTCTTGGGTAAACATTCTCAATAAAGTAGATTTTCCGGTTCCGTTATTCCCGACAATTGCCGCCTTTTGAAACTGTGAAAATTTATACGAAAAATCTTCTATCAATACCTTGTCTCCGAATGATTTTGAAATACCGTAAACATCAATAATTTTTTTTCCGAGCCGCTTAGTCTTTACATTGATGCTTAATGCACTGTCGTCTCTTTTTTGGGCGGACAAGGTCTTCAAACGTTCATAATTCTCCAGCCGATACTTCGCCTTGGTGCCGCGAGCTTTGGGCATTCTTTTGGCCCATTCCGATTCTTTTTTCAACTCACGTTTTACATCTTCACTTTCTTTGATAAACTGTTCGATACGATCTTCTCGCTTGTGCAAAAAATATTTATAATTGCCCGTGTACTCAAATAATTCCGTGTGGTCTATTTCCAAAATTTTATTGCAAATCTTATCCAAAAAGTACCTGTCGTGAGTTACAAGCAGTACAGTAACTTTCATTTTGGCAATATAATCTTCAAGCCAGGCAATCATCTCAAAATCCAAGTGATTGGTAGGTTCATCCAAAATCAACAAATTCGGGCGTTTTATTAATATTTTAGCCAAAGCAATACGCTTTTTCTCCCCCCCCGACATTGTTGCTGCCTCTCGTTCCATATCGTACAATTGCAACTTGTCAAGAATAATTTTTATCTCTTGCTCAAAACCCCAAGCATCATATTTATCCATCAAAACGGAAGCTTGCTGCATTTTTTCGGCATCTTCCGATTCCGCCGCATTTTGATATATCCGAAATGCCTTTGCCGAATCACCCTCGCTGTCCAACACCGTATCCATTACCGAATACCCAAGCTCAATAAAAGGCTCTTGGGGGAGATAGCCGATGCTAATTTCATCGCTTACAAACAATGAACCGCTGTCGGCAATATCACCACCGGTTATAATATTGAGCAAAGTTGTTTTGCCCGTACCGTTTTTGGCAATTAAACCAACTTTCTCGTAACGATTTAGCTTAAAAGTAATATCCTCAAATAAAGTTTTATCGCCGTATGCTTTGCTGAGATTTTCAGCTTTTATAAAATTCATATTTTCTTCGTTCTTGCCCGGCAAAGATACTTAAATTTATAATTGACATCAAACATCTTGTATTTTTAAATCATTGTTAAGCTCAATATAAAAAGTATAGAGTTTTAAAGTTAAAGGTGTTATTTATCTAATATTAAGAAAGTTATTAAAATATAACGAACGTCATATTAAATTGCGTTTTGTCAATAAGGTTTTAAAAATTAATATTCTGCACCTGTGTGGTATTTTCACCTGACAGGAATTTGTATCCGGCTAAATCCTGTGTGGTGTTTTCACCACACAGGTGCAGATATGAAATGTAATGCGGCAGGGTAAATGGTCTGTAACCGCACTTATATAAGACGTTTGTTATACACTAATTTTATATAATTTGTTGAATATCAAATAATTAGCTTTGGAGGCTTTCAACTTTTAACCTTTTTAAACTACACTCACAGTTTATTTAAAATTTTTATACCAATGAAAATAAATTTTTTGCGAATAAGCAAAAACCGAGCAAGTAGAAATATAAAGGGTATTTCTTCACAAGCACTTAATCAATAATCTTAATACCCCCGCTCTCAAATTTAATTAAACGGTCTTTGTAGAGTGCACCCACAGCTTTTTTAAAAGACTTTTTACTAATACCGAAAAGCTCTTTAATCCTATCCGGTGCACTTTTGTCATTCACATCCATAAAGCCTCCATGGTTACGTATGGTGTACAATAAATTTTTTGCCACATCATCTATCTTACTGTAGCCGGGCTTTTGCAAAATTAAATCTATTTTGCCGTCTGTTCTTACTTTTTGAATGTAGGCTTTTCTCTTGTCACCCTTTTCAATGGGTTTAAACACTTGATTTTTATACAACAAGCCACCAAATTTATTATCAACAACGGCTTTATATCCTATTTCAGTTTCTTTATAAATCAATACGTCAACCTCATCATTCTCCTTATAATCCGGCATTTTATCCGACAAAAAGTTATCAACCTTTGCCGAGGCTACCGGTCGATCACTTTCATCATCCAAATAAATATAGACCACATGAAAACTTCCGGGTTCCATATCAGTTTTTTGCTCGCGGAAAGGAACCATCAAATCCTTTATAATTCCCCAGTTCACAAATGCTCCATACCGATTAACGGCCTCAACTTGCAAAGCAGCAAAATCACCAACCTTAGCAAGAGGAGTTTCAGTGGTTGCGACCAATCGGTCTTCCGAATCGGTATATACGAATACATCCACAGTATCGCCTATTTGTGTGCCTTCGGGAACATACTTGGCAGGCATCAGAATATTATCTTCGGTATCTCCTCCATCCAAATATACGCCAAAATCTACCGCTTTAACCACTTCAAGTTTATTATAGTCTCCTATTTTTATCATTGCTTATTTTTTTGCAAATATATGAATTTGTTTTCAGGCTGTTACTTAATTCTGACATTAATCCGCAAATGAGACCAAATATAAGCCGGATAATTGTTTTTAAACCTGTATTTTAGCTTTCAAAATTCCATACGTTTCAGAGAATAAGTTAACAGCCTGTTATCGTTACAATTTAATAATGAAAGATATATTATTAATAAGTCTGAAAAGAGCCCTGCCTCCTTATTTTATGAACCCCTGATTATATTTTCCTCAAAAATTATTTCGTAAGTTTTAATATTTTGGGCTGTAAATTTCTATATTTGTAGAAGAGTGCAATTTTCGGAACAGTTATACAAATCATCAATAAAACAAAATCACAATGAAAGAAGTATATGTAGTATCAGCAGTACGAACCCCTTTGGGAAGTTTCGGCGGATCTTTATCAAAAGTTTCGGCAACAAAATTGGGAACCGAAGCCATAAAGGGAGCCTTCAAGCAAGCCAATTTAAAGCCTGAAATTACAAATGAAGTTTTTATGGGCAATGTTTTGTCGGCCGGTTTGGGACAAGCTCCTGCACGCCAAGCCGCTCTGTTTGCCGGTATTCCCAATTCGGTACCTTGCACTACGGTAAATAAAGTCTGCTCATCGGGCATGAAAGCTATCATGTTCGGAGCTCAAAGTATTATGCTCGGCGATAATGAGGTTGTGGTCGCAGGCGGCATGGAGAATATGTCTATGGTGCCTCACTATGTTCCCGGCATGCGCTACGGTCAAAAACTTGGGGACGGTAAAATGTTGGACGGCCTGATAAAGGACGGGCTGTGGGATGTGTATAATGATTACCATATGGGAAATGCCGCCGAATTATGTGCCAAAGAAATGAATTTCAGCCGAGAAGAACAGGACCGCTTTGCAGTTCAGTCATACAAGAGAAGTGCAAAAGCAACCGAAGAAGGCAAATTTAAAAATGAAATTGTACCCGTGGAAATAAAAACACGCAAAGGAACAATTGTGGTTGATACCGATGAAGAATATAAAAATGTAAAATATGATAAGGTCCCGAATTTACGTCCGGTTTTTCAAAAAGACGGAACGGTAACTGCGGCTAATGCCTCTACAATAAACGACGGAGCCTCTGCCATGATTTTAATGACTAAAGAAAAGGCGGAAGAATTGGGCGTAAAGCCAATAGCTAAAATTATTGGTTACGGTGATTTTGCTCAAGCTCCCGAGTGGTTTACCACTTCTCCGACCGGTGCGGTAAAAAATGCTTTAAAAAAGGCCGGCTTAGAACAAGACAAAATTGAATATTATGAAATCAATGAAGCATTTTCTGCTGTAGCTTTGGCGGCGATTAAGGAATTAGGCCTGGATGAAGCTAAAATGAATGTAAACGGAGGCGGCGTTTCATTGGGCCATCCCTTGGGAGCGTCCGGAGCAAGAATTACAACCACATTGATAAATGTTCTCAAACAAAATAATGCCAAGTACGGAGTTGCTGCCTTATGCAACGGTGGCGGCGGTGCTTCGGCTTTAGTTATTGAAAATATTTAATCGTCAGAAGTATTAATAATCATTAGGCCAAACTGATTATGTAGTTTATTTGTGTTGATTATTAACAACTGATATTACACATTAGAAAAACGCAGCTTACAAGTTCAGTACAATTCGTGCCGCAAGAATTTGCGGCACATTTTTTATATTTCTAATTTCTTTAATATTTAATGCAACACAGTTCATTTATTACATCCGACTTTTAAAATGTTATACTGTATGAGCTTTAAAATTAAATTCCCGATACTTATTATTACTTTACTAATCCCCTTATGGGGAACTGCACAATCTTTCCCTAAAAAGAATACCTCCGAACAAAACAGCTTAGAAAGTGAGCTGACAAAGGTTACGGATTTAGAAAAGAAAATCGAAATACTCACGGCATTAGCACAAATAACTTCAGACAGTAATTCTGATAAATGTACAGAGTATGCTTTAACCGGAATTCGGTATGCAAAGAAAATGGAACAACTTAGGTATGAAGCACCTTTCTATATGATTTTAGGCAATTTGAATTATGAAAAATATAATCACAAGGCAGCGATAGATTATTATGAAAAAGCTTTACATGTCTATCGCAAAACAAAAAACAGAGCAGGAATAGCCAAAACCTATACTAACTTAGCCAATATTTTTGACAATCCGCGAAAGCAAATCGAATACTATCAATTGTCGCTGGAAGAATTCACCTTGCTGAAAGATACTGTTGATATGAGAATATGCTACAATAACTTGGGTGTGAGTTACACAAGCTTGGAAAAATTAGATTCAGCCTTGATATTCTACAGAAAAGCTCTGCACCTGGCTGAGCAAAGCGGCGATTTCGAAGGTGCCGGTTATGCTCTCGGAAATATGGGTGAAGTATATGTTACAAAAGAACAATACCATACGGCTAAGCAAAGTTTCAAGCGCTCATTGACAAATTTTGAAACGGGAAACAACATATTCGGACAGTTATTGGGCTATAAAAATTTTGGATTATACTATTACTCTGTTGAAAAGTATTCCAAATCATTAGATTATTTGCTAAGCACATTGCCTGAGGCAGAAAAATCTGACTTTTCGGGATTAAAGGAGGAAATTTATGATTTAATTGTTAAAAACTATGAAGCCCGCAAAAATTATAAAGCAGCTAATAAATATATGCATCAGCTTCAAAATCTAAGAGACTCCGTGTATAATATTGAAACACAACACCTGCTGCAAGCCCGAAAAGTACAATTAGATATTGAACGAAAAAGCTTGCAAATTTCGGAACTCAAACAAGAGAAAAGAATTAATCGATTGAAACTTTGGTTGGCTCTCGGAGGTATGTTTGCCGCAGCAGTAATCGGTTTGATTTTGTTTTTCGATAAAACAGAAACTATCCGAAAGAACAAAATAATATTTAAACAAGAAAAAAAATTGGCCGAAAAGACCGCAAATTTAGCCAAAACAAACTTGAAGAATGAGCGACTTGAAAAAGAGAATCTAGTGGATAAAATTAATTATAAAAACAAAGAACTAACCAATTTTGCCAATTACATCATAGAAAAGAAGCATTTTATCGGTGAACTGAAAAAGCAGATTAACGCTATAAAACGAAAAGCTGAAAATGAAGAAGCTTGCAAGGACTTGCAATTACTTCTCATCAAGATAAACCAACAAATGAGTATTGATAAAGACAGAAAGGATTTTGAGTTGCACGCTGCTCAGTTGAATAATGATTTTTTGCTTAAGCTTGAAAATGAATTTTCGGACATTACCAAAAGTGAAAAACGCCTAATTACTTTGCTGATGCTGGAGTTATCCTCAAATCAGATTGCTTCGATATTAAATATTACGACTTCAAGTGTACATACAAAGCGATACAGACTCAGAAAAAAATTGAATATCTCTTCCGATTCCGGCATTACAGATTATTTTTCAAACTTATAGTAATCAATTGTCCGACAGTTATTGCAAAGCTCAAAAAATTAATATGCCTATCCGTTTAATTTCCCAAACCTTTCAATTAGAAACGTTGATTTTCTTTGTTTACCCCCCCTGAAAGGAGCAAAGAAAATCAATATCTGAGTTTAATAAAATCGGAAAGCAGAGATTTTATATAGTTCAGAGATTCTTCCGTAAAATCATTATTTTTTAAATAGATATACTGAAGTTTTTTGAAATTTTCTATACTCGGCGGTAAAATCGTCAGCTTATTATTATTCATATTCAGCCCCTCAAGGTCAGACAAATTTCCCAGTTCAACAGGAACAGAGCTTAGTTGATTATAAGAACAGTCCAACTTCTTCAGTTTTGACAAATTTCCAATTTGCGAAGGCAAACTACTCAAGGAATTATAGCTGATATTAAGCTCTTCAAGATTTTCAAGCTCTCCAATTGTATTTGGGATTTCTCGTAATTGATTGTTGTATAAATCAAATTCTTTAAGCCGCTCAAGCTCCCCTACCCGGGGGCTGAGCTCAAGTAAAATATTTGAAGAGACATCCAACTGCTCCAATGAAGACATATTGCCGATTTCAAATGGAAGTTCTCGAAGTACATTTTTTCTGAGAATCAGAATTTGCAGATTTTCCAGTTTTCCGATTTCCGGGTTGAGTTGAACGAGTTTATTTTCAGCTAAATTCAATTCATACAAGCTGGTCAACTTCCCGATTTGATCAGGAAGTAATGATAATTGATTTTTAGATAAATCAAGCATGAGCATCATATCCAATTGACCTATATTTGGCGGCAAGTTTCTGAGTTCATTATTGCTTATATTGAGATAGGGAATTTGTGTCAGCTGACTTATTTCATCGGGCAATTCTAACAATTCATTACTTTTAATATCAAATATTTTTACATTTTTTAGTTGAGATATTTCCGGAGGGAGTTCTTTTAATCTATTTTCTGAGAGGTTGACACTTTGTAAATTTGATAAATTCCCAAATGAAGCCGGCAACATTCTGAGCTGATTATGACTTACATTGAGGTTGACAAGGGCTTCCAATTCTCCGATATTTGACGGCAAAGTATTTAGACGATTATTACTGATATTAAGACTTTCAAGTTCTTTCAGAGTACAAATTGAGTTTGGAATATATTCCAGTTGATTTTCCTCTGCTTCAATCATCACTAAATATTTTAATTCACTGAGCTCAGGGGGAAATGCTTTTAACTTATTGCCGCTGATATTTAAAAATTGTAAATTCGGAAGCTCATTTATTCTTTCCGGAATTTGCGCAATATCATTATTCCACAAATCTAAAATCTGCAATTTCTTAAGCTGAAATACACTTTCGGGTATCTCCTTAAGCCCCAAATGCCCCAAGTTTAGCTTGTAAACATTGTCGGGGTCGCTCATAGCATCTTCAATGGAATTGTATTCTTTCGCTTCCACAAGTTCGTTTTCTTCCAAAAGTGGCTGAGCTTGAGCAGAAAAGAAAAGAATTGCAATTAAGACTATTGTTATCAGATGTTTAAGCATAATTTTTTAGGTGTTTTAATTTGCTTTGATTAACCAAAGATATTTATTCTTTCGATAGTTTGCAAGCAAATTTTTTTTTTTAATTCTTACTTTTTATATCTTTGATACCCATATGCAATAAACGCAGATAACATGAAATGTATTATTATTGATGATGAAAAGGTTTCGGGCATAGTTCTGAAAAAATATATTGCCAAAACTGATTTTCTGGAACTTACGGATACTTTTGATAACCCGGTAAAAGCTGCAAACAGTTTGGTTGGTAAAAATGATATTGATTTAATATTTTTGGATATAGAAATGCCGGAGATGTCCGGCTTAGATATCCTGGATGCCACCGAAAATTTGCCGCAAATTATTATTGTTTCCGGTAAAGATAAATATGCTATAGATGCGATTGCATATGAGGTTACTGACTATTTACTAAAACCGATACAGTACCCTCGTTTTCTTAAAGCGGCAAACAAAGCTAAAGAAAATTTTGATAAACGAAAAAAAGAAAGTTCGGAAGACGGAATATTTGTAAAAAACACCTCTTCTTCTTTTGTTCGGATCTTATATTCTGAAATATATTGGATTGAGGCCATGGAAAATTATGTCAATATTCATACTGAAGATGAAAAACATACCATTCACTTTACCATGAAAGCCATGAAACAAAAATTACCGTCATTTTTTATGCGTGTGCACCGCTCATATATCGTTAATTTAAATAAAATAATGTCGTTGGAAGATAATATGATTATTATGAAAATAAAATCTGAAACACAGGCAATTCCCGTAGCCAAATCTTATAAGGAAGAATTCATGAATAAACTGAATATTATTTCAAAATAAGTGAGGCGGTTTTGATTTATATATTTTAAACGGTAAGTGTACTCCGAAAAGTCTTTTTTGACAGGATTGACAAGATTTACATGTTTTTGCTAAATCATAAAATACTTATTATTAACATAATACTATTTTCGTATTTACAAGATTTCCCAAAAATGGTATTTTCGGAGTGGACTCAACGGTTAATAATTTGACTTTTACAAAGAGTGTATTTATTGAATAGCAAGGTATTGTATCATTAAATCATTTAAAGTATAGCCTAAATTATTGAGTTACAACTGTCCGTTTTCAATTCTGGCAACAATTTCCTCTATCCATTTTTCATCACCGGATTTGTCATAGTCGTATTTAAGATTTGTACTGAACAACCGTGCAATGGATTGCCAAAATATAGCCGATATATTCCCCTTAAAATGCTTAACAATATCATAGGTGGTATGACCGGTTTCTCGGTCAACCAGTCTGATAAGTATTCGACCTTGACTGTAGGTCATGTGCCGGATGTCTTTTTCAAATTCCTTTTTCAGTTCCTTTTCTTTACGCTTTATATATTTTCGACGAGCTTTCTCTGTTTCAAGTGTAAGAAGCGTTAGCTCCGTTTCGTAAAAGATTTGTTTTATGATTTGAGAATACGGATACACTTTTTTTACATTGCGTACCAGTCGGTTGTATCTTCTTTTTTCCCTTTTATTTTTAAATTTTCGAGGAGGGAAAATTTTAATGGGTCGCATTTTGACCAAATAGTTTGTATCTCCCTCAATAATTTCTAATCGTACAATATCCCCTTTTTCTCTTGTATTGGGATCGAGGATTTCCTGAATTGTCAGCTTCTTTTGGGCTCCGGCTGATAAAGCTGTAAGAAAAACCACGGCGGTAATACATATCTTTCTTAGTTGAGATACAATTTCGCTGTATATTTTGGATTGCCTGTTCATTAGTTCAACTATTTTAACCCGAATAATTCGGGAATTAATAATAACCCCAATTAAAGTATCTGTACATTACTATATTGATTGTTTTTCTGCAAAAATTGATGATACCGGACTTCGTGAGTATATCAAAATAGCAAAACACTGATTATCAAGCGATATATAATTGGACGCTGAAGTTCAAAAACCTCAATAAACTCAAATAACTGATTATGAGCTGATTAGCAATGACAAATTGACATGTTTTTCAAAAATTTATTAAAATTTCTAACGAAGTCTGAACTTGGACTATTTTATTTTATCACGTTAGTATATGGTACGTTTGAGATCTAATAGATAAAATTTCCAATTACGTAAAGAACAAAATATTTGAATTTCACCTTATCAAATTATTTCAAAGTCAAAATTCGAATATTTTGTGGGGTTTATTATAAAAGATGCACTTTCAATTTGCTTGTTTGCCCAAATGCACTATATAGAGTGTTCTAGTACGTTTCTATTACATATCAATCGAAATATTTATTTTACCTCCTAACCCCTTCTCTACAATCTCAAATAATGTTTTTAACGTTAAATTACTTCCATTATTCTCAACTCGTGAGATAAACGTCCTTTTTTTGTCAATCATTGTTCCCAATTGTTGTTGAGTTAAATGTTTTTCCTCTCTTGCTTTACGAAGTAATAGTCCAATATTAAAAGGCTCTGTCTCTCGTTCAAGAGTATCTCTCCTTTCAGTTCCTATTTTTCCATATATGTTATCTTTTATTTCGCTCCAACTTATAGTGTTCATTTTTCCTCCTTTTTTTCTTTAAAATATTCTTTCATTAACAAAAGTGCTTTGTCTATCTCTTTTTGAGGTGTTTTTTGTGTTTATATTGTAAATCCGTCTAATAAAATAACTAATTTGCCTTTGTCAAAAAAACAGAATATTCTCCAAATATTAGAAAATAATCTAACACGTACTTCAAATAATCCTCTTGTCCCTACTATTGCTTTCAAATAAGTCTTAGGTACACGTTCTAATGTCTCAATTCCCTCAATTATCTTAAATATTTTATTTTGAACTTTTTCCGGTTGTTTTTTTAAGAAAATCCTCAAAATAGTTTTTATATGCAATTACGGTTCTAACTTTCATTACTACAAAGGTAACTTAAAAGTTTCGTTTTGCAAAAAATATGTAAGTTTTTTTATTTCCAAAGAGATATTGTAATTCTTAATAGAAGAAGTTAAAATGACATATGCTTCTAAAATATTTCATTCAATTTTGAAATTGTATTTTTTAAACTTTTCTAATTATTTCCCTTTTTTCTTTTTTTATGTACTACAACGTTGAGTATATAAAATGAAAGCGGTTTCGAAGTACAAATCTTTCGATTTACAATAAAGTTCAAACGGGCTGCAAACTTTGATATTACTACTATTTCACTTATATTATATATACATTGTTATGGTGCATTTTTAAATTAGTTGTCCAATAATTTTCATTGGGAGAAACTTTTTTTCACTATCCGGAAGCAGTTCAAATCCATATTTTTCATAAAATAAAACTGCCTTTTCATTAATTGGATCCACAACTACAGCCATTGCTCCAATGCTTTTATTCGATAATTTGTAACTTCTATATAATGCATCTAAAAGAAGATATTCTCCCAGTCCTGTTCCTTTTGTTGTAATATCTCTTGCTAATCGTCCTAATAAAATAACCGGAGCATTATAATTTTCAGGTATTTGTTTTAAATATTTATATGGTATTAATTCTCGACCTAGACTTTCACTGGTTAAAGTATAGTAACCTATTACATTTTGATCATTATCAACTGCAACAAAACAAGTCGCAAGCCTTTTGCGAATATCTTGACTGACCTGCTTTCTAATATATTCAGTTAATGATGATTCTTCACAAGTGAAGTTCTTCCTTTTATGTGTTTTTCCTAAGAGTTGTATTTCCACTATAAGGTCGTTTGAGATTTATACCTTTTAGCTGCTTCAACTAAATTTAGATTTGGTTTGCTATCTCCGAATACAGCTTCAAAGAATATTTCTCTATCTCTTTCACTTGCAATAACCCTGTCATTCTTTGCAACTATTTCTTCAGCTTGTTTTTTTACAATCCGAACAATAAAACTACTAAAAGATTTATCTCCACTTAGTTTCTGTGCTTTTTGAAAAATCCGTTTATTATAAGAGGATACCCTTATCTCAATTCTTTCATCTTTATTTAATTGTGCTTCCATAATATAAACTTTTTACAAATGTACGGCAATCTGTCGTACAATGCAATTTTTTCTTTCAAATACACCACAACGACTACGCTATGGGGCGTGCCCGTTCTTCATTTCCCGCAATTAGTTTATAAATTCAAAGATACTATAATTTTACAACTGCATTGTCAAACAGCTAAAAGGGCATGACCTATACCATTTGTTAGGTTTTCGTGCATTCTTTTCGTTTTTTTCAATGGCGGC
>JAYEIA010000080.1:0-12924 GCA_034659855.1 Bacteroidota bacterium | reverse complement strand
ACGGATTATCAGCTCGAAAAAACTCGGCAAATCTTTGCCGAACAGTTTCATAAATACATTCCAAATGCCTCTGAAAAAGTAACGTGTTTGTACGGTAAAACCGGGGAATAAATCTTTTTTCAGGGCTTCAAAATTCAGTTTAAAATTTCCCCTTTCATCAATATAATCAGAGGTAAAAATTTCACTCCCCCCGTGCTCTGCCACCAAGCTCCATAATTCGTTCAGCTCATTCATTTTACCCTGAGCTGCCATGACTCCATTTAAGGACCCCACCGAAATTCCCGATACTATATCAAAGACCATGGGCTCATCAAGTCCGGTTATCTGTGTCCAATGTTGATTGATATAATTTAATGCTCCCACTTCATAGGCTCCGAGAAACCCACCTCCGCTAAGAACCAGGGCATATTTTATTTGTCTTTTTGCCATCAGATTTTTCTGTATTTTTGTTGGAAAACTATTGCTTTTTGTCCGATTCTTTCTTCATTTCATCCACACTTTTATGATAAAAATCTGATACTTTGTTTCCCAATCCCGTCAAAAACGTTTTTGTTTTCTTGGAGTATTCAACAGTTTTCCGAGCGACTTCTTCAACTAAATCGTCTTTAAGATATTTTTCAACAAATGCTTCCTGTTGAGTCTCCCAATTATCGCCATCTGCTTTTTTTAATTGATCCAAATCAGCACTAAAATCAGCCTTCAATTGCTTAACTTTTTCAATGCTTTCATCTATTCTTTGCTTTTGTTTTTCGGCATTTATCTCTGCTTTTTCAAATTTTAATTCCAGTTCTCGAAGCTTAATATCTGCTTCTTTAAAAAATTGGTCTTTATTATTCATTTTTCAGTATTTTTGTTCCTACAAAGTTAATAATATTTAATCATTGTCAGCATTCGGCAGAAGAATTCAAAACGTATTACTTTACCAAAATCTTAAATTCAACCCGCCGATTTTTCTTTTTCCCCTCTATGGTAGAATTATCGGCTATGGGCCGGGTACCTCCAAAGGCTTTCTCTTTAATCCTGTTTTCAGAAATACCGTAATTTACCAGATAAACTTTTACCGCTTTTACACGTCGTTTAGAAAGTGCCAATAATTTATCTTCATAGCCGGGTGTAGATTCTGTATGGCCGTGAAGTTCTATAACCATTGACCGGTTGGATTTCATAATTTTGGCCAATCGTTTCAATTCAGGAAATGATGACGGCAAAAGTCGTGCTTTTGTGGAATAAAATAAGACATTTTTCAACAATATGGTTTCTTCCTTTTCAATGGGAGTAAGATACAGGTCTTGTTCTACCTCCTTGTACTGTTGCACATTCCGAAGATCAAAACTCTCGCTCAGTGCAAAATAGTTTAACTTTTCAGCACGTATCTCATAATTGATTCCGTATGGCAAAACCACTTTATAGCTCCCGTTGCGAGGGCTTGAGCGCGCAATACCCGCTGTTTTTCCGGTTTCTGTATTTTCATAAACAATATTTGTTCCGATAGGTTTTCCGGTTTTTTTATCATAAACATTACCGGTAATCAAAACCACCGGATCGGGTTTTTCTTCCTCCCTGAGTTTTATCCGAAAAATATCTTCATTTCCGTAGGAATTCTTTGTTGATACCAAATAGGCATAATCGCCCTTTGCAGCAACGGTGTAGTACACATCCCAAGCATTGGAGTTAATTTTTGACCCGAGATTTTTGGGCTGACTCCATTTTGTCCAACTATTATCCAAGCGCTTACTTACAAATACGTCTGTACTTCCGTAACCCGGCTCTGTATTTGAATAAAAATATAATGTTTTATTATCGGGAGCTATGTATGGGGTTCCTTCATTATCATAGCTGTTCAATACAGGTCCCATGTTCGTTGGTTTACTGTATGAGCCGTTGGCTTGCAAAAAGCTGACATATAAATCTTTTTCGCCGTAACCCTCATCACGCTCCACCGACATTACCAATACACGCCGGTCGGCTGTAGGGCAAAAGCTTTCATAATTATCACGATTATAGTAATTATTAACCCGCAATTTTTTCGGAACCGACCAACCCGACGATGTTCTGTAACTGACAGATATTCCTTGGTCGCTTTTAAAACTTCCGTTGGTATTGTACAGGTTCTCAAGCATGAGCGTATTATTATCCGGAGATATGGCTATCACAACATTATCTCCTTTATTATTCAGCGGGTAACCCGGATGTTTCATTTTCCCCCACTTGCCGTTGGCCTGAAGTTCGGAGTACCAAATATCATATTTATCATCGGTACCCAAATTCAAAGGGTGGCGTGCCCTTGCCACATAGAGGGTTTTCCCGTCGGGAGCAATTACAGGAGCAATCTCGGAATAAGGGGAATTAATATTCATGCCCATATTTTCTTTATTGTACTTGGAAATACTCTTGCTTACGGTAACAATTTCCCTCTTCTCTTGTCGAATGACCAGAAAATCGGCCACAATGCCGGCGTTTTTATCCACCAAAAAACCAACATAGTTGCCGAAAAAATATTTATAGGCTGAACTGTAAACCTTTGTGCCGTTAATATAATAACTCAGACCGGCTTTTGTCCGTTTTATTTTTAATGTATTGTTTCCGGATGAAGATATTTGACGACTTGCCGTTGCTTCTTTTATGTAAAACACCTTTTTATTATTGTATCCCCAAATTCGATAATTGCCCGAAGATGAAATATCAAAATTATAACTGTTGTCCCAACTCTCGGCTCCCCAAACAATTCCGTAATACTTATTATTGCCTTTAAGCTTTTTAATCTTTGCTTCAATCTCAAAATCAGCGTTTTGCGGTATTTCTACCGTTCTCCAAAACCGATAAGACGCATAGTTACTGCCACAAGTCATATACATTTTCCCGTCGGAAATTTGCCCCTTGGTTCCCTCTTTATCGGGCAAGTACCAATTGTTGCTGTTATCGGAGAACTGTTCATTAAACAAATCCTGCATTTGTGAATGCCCGACAGATACAAAAATAACTAATACAAAAACAGAGAGTAGTATTTTCTTCATTTCAATTTTGTTTTGTTTAACAATAACATTGAATTTTCATTTTATAAAATACAGACTATAAATTTAAGAAATAATTGTTAAAGGGTTTTGACTTATCGCACATTATTTATGAACAATTTCATTTTTCATCTGTTACTCCACATTATCAAACGTCACACATATAGCTATCTTTTAAAAACTGAATATTTACTTGCACAAAACCGGAGAACATTGAGTTTGTAAAGTATATTCTGCACATAAATATATAGGGATTCAGAAAAAAAAATATTATACAACTATGATGATATACTTTTGTTCAATGTATCCCGGGTCATAGTCAATAAGCGAACTATTGACATGCAACCGTTTGCATAAAAATAAAACAAAAATCATTGGTTTATAATAATTGTTTTAATTAATTTCGTCGGTTGTAAGACGAATTTATTATATCATAATTCT
Source organism: Bacteroidota bacterium (assembly GCA_034659855.1). Lineage (GTDB taxonomy): Bacteria > Bacteroidota > Bacteroidia > Bacteroidales > JAADGE01 > JAYEIA01. Next base: position 9,472 of record JAYEIA010000080.1, on the reverse strand, counting down.
ATTATTTGATATGTAGTTCCTAAACAGTAAACAAAAGTTTATCGGATGAATATTCGAAAAACATATTTATAAACAATTCTTATCAAAGAGTTTTGATAATGAAAAACATTAACAATATGAAGATTAAAACGATTAAAGCAATTGAGGTATTGGATTCCAGAGGAAATCCTACCGTAGAAACAGAAATCACTTTGGAAGACGGCACAAAGGCACGCGCCATTGTACCTTCAGGAGCTTCAACCGGAGAAAAAGAAGCGGTAGAAATGAGAGACGGTGACAAAAACCGCTACCGCGGGAAAGGCGTTCTGAAAGCCGTAAAAAATGTAAATGAAAAAATTGCACCCGCCCTCACAGGAATGGATGTAACGAAACAGCGTGAAATTGACAGGATCATGATTGAGCTGGACGGCACACCAAACAAAGAAAAACTGGGTGCCAATGCAATTCTCGGTGTTTCAATGGCTGCGGCTCATGCCGGTGCTAAAGTTACCGGAATGCCGCTTTACAGATATTTAGGCGGAGCCAATGCATCGGTAATTCCCGTGCCCTCGATGAATGTTATTAACGGTGGCTCGCATGCTGCAAACAATGTTGATTTCCAAGAATTTATGATTGTTCCGCATAATGCTCCGGATTTCAAAACAGCGCTGCGAATGGGTGCCGAAACATTCCATGCCTTAGGAAAAGTCCTTACCGAAAAAGGTTACAGTACCGGTGTTGGTGATGAAGGCGGCTATGCTCCCGAACTCAAATCGAATGAAGAGGCTATTGAAGTTATTCTGGAAGCCATAACAAACGCAGGCTACAAACCGGGCGATGATATTTCTATTGCACTTGACCCTGCTACCAGCGAAATGTACAAAGACGGAAAATATGTTTTCTTTAAATCTGACAATTCGGAGAAGACAAGCGATGATATGATTGCAATTTGGGAAGACTGGGCGAACAAATACCCGATTATCTCCATTGAAGACGGCATGGACGAAAACGACTGGGAAGGTTGGACAAAACTCAACGAACGTTTGGGCGACAAGATTGAATTGGTGGGTGACGATTTACTTTGTACAAACAAAGTTTTATTGCAGGAAGCCATTGATAAAAATGCAGGAAATTCTATTCTGATTAAAGTCAATCAAATTGGTACAATTACTGAAACGTTGGAGACCATTGAATTGGCCGGACAAAATAATTTTAATTGCTTCGTATCTCACCGTTCGGGTGAAACTGAAGATACGACTATTGCTGATTTGGCCGTTGCTGTTGCTTCCGGAAAAATTAAAACCGGTTCGGCATCGCGTAGTGAACGCATTGCGAAATTCAATCAGCTTATCCGAATTGAAAACGAACTGGGAGATGCTGCACAATTTGCAGGCATCAAAGCATTTAAAAATGCTTAATCGGTTGTTTTTTAACAGCTCATTTCTTAAAAACATCAACGGCATACAGCGGTTGATGTTTTTTTTATTTTATACCTTTGTGGTTCAAACTCAAAAATATATAATTATGATTGAAGCAATTAAAAATCATCGGTCAATAAGAAATTATAAAGAAAAGCCTGTAGAACCCGCCATTCTGGATGAAATACTTGAAGCAGGAATACGAGCATCCAACACAGGAAACATGCAAATATACAGCATGGTGGTTACCACAAAGCAAGAAATTAAAACCCAACTGTGGGAACAACATTTCAAGCAAGATATGGTAAAACAAGCCCCGGTAGTGATTACTTTTTGTGCCGATTTTAACCGTTTCAACAAATGGTGTGAGCTTAGAAATGCCAAACCGGGCTATGACAATTTTCTCTCATTTTATACCGCGAGTATTGATGCCGTAATTGCTGCGCAAAATGTAACTGTTGAAGCCGAATCACATGGTTTGGGAGCTTGCTATTTAGGAACAACGAATTATATGGCAGACAAAATTATTGAAATTTTGAATTTGCCCAAAGGCGTGGTTCCCGTAACAACTTTAGTTTTGGGCTACCCCGACGAAACACCGCCACTCACCGATCGCTTACCGGCAGAGGCTGTTGTTCACAAAGAAACCTATGAGGATTTTGACGAAACAAAAATTGACCAAGTGTATGCTGAGCGAGACAACTCAGAAGAAACAAAAGGCTTACTGAAAGAAAACAAAACGGAAACACTGGCTCAGGTTTTTACTGAAAAGCGCTACACCAAAACAAATAATGTGCATTTTTCTCAGGTTCTTTTAAATGTATTAAAAGATCAGGGATTTATGAATAATGATTGAATTGAGTTTAAAAAGTTATAAAGTTGAAAGTTTCTAAAAAAGTGCTAAAAATAAGAGCTTTAAGTTAATTGCAAAACAACTTATAAAGCCCTGGTAATTAAGAATATAACTTGTTTTACTAAAATAAAACATACTTTTTAGACCGGGTTCATAATTAACTCATAAATTGAGATAATTATGCTCTGCGAATCATGAGAAATAAAAATTTGCAAATATTTTGAATCTTTTTTGTACAACTAAAAATTTATCTTCATATTTGCAATCCGAAAAATGGTGGATGTAGCTCAGTTGGTTAGAGCACCGGATTGTGGTTCCGGGGGTCGTGGGTTCAAATCCCATCTTCCACCCAAAAAACTCCCGAAACATTGTTTTGGGAGTTTTTTTTTATTTTAAAAATCAACAATCACCTAAAAAAACAAAAAGAGAGAATCCCTTGGGTCTCTCTCTTTTATTAAATCATTGTAAAGTACCAATTATAAACAAAATCAGTATTGTATGGATTATATATAATTCTTTTTATAAATAAGACCTTTGTCTTCCATTTCCTTGGTCACTTCTTTTATGAGACTAATCTTCTCACTAAAGGGTAAAAATGCAGATTTAAACCCATTCAAAATTAAATACTTTAAATCGTCGGCCGTAAAATCCAATTCTTCAAGAGCCAACATATATTCGTCGGTTAAGTCTACCCCTGAAATTAAACGATTATCCGTATTCAGTGTAACACGCAGGCCTAAATCAAAATAAAATTTTACCGGATGATCTTCCAACTTTTCCACGGCCTTGGTCTGCAAATTTGATGAAATACACATTTCAAGAGGAATTCTGTGGTCGTTGACATAGCTCATTAAATCACCGTCTTCTCGTAAACGGGTGCCGTGCCCAATTCGATTGGAATTAATATAGTGAATCGCTTGGTCTATTGACTCGGTTCCGTAGGCCTCTCCGGCATGTACGGTAGTATTAATATTGTTGTTGATGATTAAGTAAAAGGCTTCCTTATGATCTTTGGCAGGAAAATCTTTTTCGGCACCGGCCAAATCATAACCCACCACACCTCTATTTTTATAGGCTACGGCCAATTGGGCTACACGCAGAGAATCCGCGGGGGTGGTATGCCTGATTCCGCAAATAATAATGCCGATAATAATATTAAACTTTTTTTCTGCTTTACGCTTTCCTGCAATTACAGCCTCTACAACCCTATTCAAGGATAAGCCTTTCTTAACGTGCCACAAAGGAGCAAATCTAATTTCGAGATATCGTATATTTTCCTCGGCAGCATCTTCGGCTAACTCATAAGTGGCTCGAATTAATGCTTCTTCCGTCTGCAAAACTTTGGCAGTAATATCAAATGGTCTGAGATACTCTTCCAAGCTTTTGCAATTAATTCCGGGTTCCAATATATTTTTGAGTTTCTTGTGATCTGTGGTAGGCAGTTTGACATTTTCTTTCTTTGCAATGTCCAATATAGTTTCTACTCGCATTGAACCATCCAAATGGCAGTGCAATTCAGCCTTTGGTAAGCTTTTCACAAACTCTCTTGTTAGCTTTAGAGGTTCCTTTTTGGGTGCTTTACTTTGTTTTTCGTTTGCCATATATATCTTTTTTTTTTTACTGAAATTTAAATATTCTTGCAAAGGTATAAAATTTATTTCAAATAAAAATACGAAGACTTACAAAGTTCACTTCATAAGATTTCATCAATATGCTGTTTAGTAATCACTTAAAATAACAGAGCTTTCAAGTCATCAAAAGTTTTTGCAACCGGCACATTGCATTTTGACAGTCTGTTCGCATTTTGATGCCCTGTGGTTATTAATATTGAATCTGCTCCAATCGCTTGAGCTACCTCACAATCATGCACGGTATCCCCTATTAACACCGTACGGTCCGGTATTTCTCCGATTTCTTTTAACAGTCCCTCAGCTCGCTGAACTTTTCCGGAGGCATAGTGATTGGTAAGTCCCGCCACTTTGTCAAAATATTGCTCAATCCCGAATTGCCTCAATTCTTGTAATAAATCGGCCTCTTTTCGAGCCGATAATATGTATTGCCTATAACCGGCTTTTCGCAATTCGGATAATACTTGTTTGGTTCCGGGAATAAGATGTAGCCCGGCTACACCGGCATTATATTTTTCAATAAATTCGGTTCCTGCCTGCTCAAAAGATTCCTTCTCAAAATCGATACCTGCAGCTTGGTAATAGTTTTTTACCGGAAAGTCGAAAATTTCACGGTAACGGGCCAATGTTAATTCCGGAAGATGCCTAATACGCAGCATTTCATTCATAATATCTACACAATACCTCACATCATCAAGTAGCGTGCCGTTATAATCCCAAATAATATGTTTTATCATAGTTTATGATATCAAGAAATTGAGCCAACAAAAGTCAAATTAATTGCTTTATCTGTTAGCCGAAAATACTGAAAATCTAAAAAATTAGATGCCGATTATACGCCGAGTCAATACAAAACTTGTAGATTATAACTGACTTGAAGCAACTATAATTTTTCTCTCAAAGAATACCCTCACAGTCGTAAAATACTGACTAAATGACGGTTACAAAATAAATTATGATAGTTAGGCGATATTATTTTGTTTCCGCTCCTAAAGTTTATGCGGAGAAATCATTCGCTCGGGCGACAAAATATCATCCAGCATTTCTTTAGACATCAATTTTTGTTCCAGTACTAAATCATAAACACTTTTGTCGTGTGCTAAGGCTTCTTTAGCAATTCTTGTACTCACCTCATAACCCAAAACAGGATTCAAGGCCGTTACCAAACCTATGCTGTTTTTCACGGTGCTTTCGGTATGTTCTTTATTGGCCGTAATTCCTTCTATGGCTTTGTATTTAAATACTGAAATACCGTTTATCAGCATTTCAATGGACTCGAAAAGGCTTTGTACAATAACCGGTTCCATTACGTTTAATTCCAATTGACCGGCTTCTGCTGCCATACTCACCGTGAGGTCGTTTCCGATAACTTTGAATGCTATCTGGTTAATGACTTCCGGGATAACCGGATTGACCTTCCCGGGCATAATTGAAGAGCCGGGCTGTACTGCCGGTAAATTTATTTCATTGAAACCTGCTCGAGGTCCGGACGACAGCAAACGTAAATCATTAGAAATTTTTGAAAGCTTTATAGCTAATCGTTTTAAAGCTGAAGAAAACATAACGAAGGAACCGGTATTTTGTGTGGCTTCTACCAAGTCTTCGGCCAACCATACCTTCAACCCCGTCTCCTCTTTTAAATAATCCACAACCAAGTTTGCAAAGTCAGGGTGAGCATTCAGACCGGTGCCTATGGCTGTGGCACCCATATTAATTTTCAGCAACAAATCTGAATTGTATTTAAGCTGTATAAGGTCTTCTTGTAAAGTAACGGCATAGGCTCCGAACTCTTGCCCCAAAGTCATGGGTACGGCATCCTGCAACTGAGTTCGCCCCATTTTTAATATATTATCAAACTCTTCTGCTTTGGTCTTAAATGCATTGATGAGAGCGGTAACCGAATTCACTAACTTTTTACTGCGTTGTTTCAATGCAATTTTTACTGCTGTTGGATAAGCATCGTTGGTTGACTGAGATAGATTTACATGATTATTGGGGTGGCAGTACTTATACTCTCCCTTTTCTTTTCCCATATACTCCAATGCCAAATTTGCGATAACTTCATTTGCATTCATGTTGGTTGAAGTACCGGCTCCTCCTTGTATCATATCAACTACAAAGTGACGGTGATATTGCCCGCCCAATATTTTTTTGCAGGCATCTTCAATCGCTTCAGCTTTATCATCGGAAAGCATACCCAACTTATTATTTGCTTTGGCTGCGACCAGTTTAACAGAGGTCAATGCACGAACCAAATCCGGATAAAAGTTAATACTCACCCCGCTGATATTAAAATTTTCTCTTGCCCGCATGGTTTGAACCCCATAGAAAAATTCGTAGGGAATCATACGGTCTCCCAGCAAATCGTGTTCCTTGCGCGTTCGTCCGGAAACATATTGAGCCCCCACATTCATCATACGTGTATTGGAATGACTCATGCGGCGTGAAATGACACCGGTAATCTTCTTGATTATCTTAACGGCGGTGATTGGATTATTTTCCAAATAAATATTGAAATCTTCCTTTTTAATGATAAATATTTTTGCCTTGGAAAGGGTTCGAGCCGAGGTCCCGTGCGGAGATTCATCTACAATAGCTGCCTCACCCAGAAAATCATAAGCCCGCATAAAAGTTACTCTTTTCTCCTCGCCGAATGCAGATTTTTTAAATAATTCAACTTCCCCGGCGTATATCAAATAGATGTTTTTACGCGGGTTGTGTTCCTCAAAAATCACATCGCCTTTTCCCAAAGCCTTTAAAGTTGCCAAAGCTGAGATATTTTTAATCTCTTTTTTATCAAGTCCCTCAAACAACTCTACTTTCGTGAAAAATTTTAATTGGGTGGTTGTATCCATCGTTTCAGTGTTATATTTTATGAGTTCAGTTTAAAAAGTTATAAAGTTTAAAGTTTATAATAAACGCCTTATATAAATGCGGTTACAGACAATTTACCCTGTCGCATTACATTTCATATCTGCACCTGTGTGGTGTTTTCACCACACAGGATCTATCCGGATACAAATTCCTGTCAGGTGAAAACACCTGACAAGTGCAGAATATTAATCTTTAAAACCTTATTGACAAAACGCAATTTAATATGACGTTTGTTATATATAGTTAAAGTACTAAAAATAAGAATTTTAAGTTAATTGTAAAACAATTTACAAAACTCTGATAATTAGGCACATAACTTATTTTGCTAAAATAAAACATACTTTTTTAGACCGGACTCTTTTATAATATATTAATTATTCTTTTAATACCTCCATTCAAAAAATAGGCTTTGAGCCAAAATTAAGGATTTTAAACAAATTTAATTAATTTTGTGTTTTAAAAAAACTAAAAAATTCACACAATGCACAAAGCCGGTTTTGTAAATATTGTCGGAAATCCCAATACAGGAAAATCTACACTAATGAATGCCTTTATGGGCAGTAAATTTTCCGCTGTTACCTCCAAAGCGCAAACGACCCGACATCGGATAAAAGGCATTTTGAACGGGGACGACTACCAAATTGTATTTTCTGACAGCCCCGGAGTATTAAAGCCCAACTACAAACTACAAGAAAGTATGTTGCGTTTTTCGGAACGCTCACTCAAAGATGCCGATATAATACTGTACGTTACAGATGTAAACGAGAAGGCTGACAAAAATGAGCAATTTATTGAAAAAATAAAAAAGGCCGAAGTCCCCGTTCTTTTACTTCTAAATAAAATTGACCTGTCTGATGAAGAGGCTGTAAAAGATAAATTAAGTTATTGGAAAAAGGAATTGCCTGATGCCGAATTATTTGCAGGTTCAGCAAAACATAAGTTCAATACGGACTCTATTCCGGCAAGAATTTTGGAACTCATTCCGGAATCACCGCCATTTTTTCCGAAAGACCAATGGAGTGACCGAGGCGATCGCTTCTTTGCTCAAGAAATAATACGTGAAAAAATATTTCTCCAATTTAAAGAAGAAATCCCCTACGCTACTGAAGTGCAGGTTACCTCTTTTAAGGAGCAGCCTGAGATTCTAAAAATACATGCCAAAATTTATGTCGAAAGAGAATCGCAGAAAGGAATTCTCATCGGCAATCAAGGTCGAGCCATCAAAGGTTTAGGACAAGCAGCCCGACGAGACCTTCAAAACTTCTTTAAACAAAAAGTCTATTTGGATCTACAGGTAAAATTGGCCAAGGGCTGGAAAGATGATGATAATTCTTTAGGTAAATTTGGTTATAACGAAGATTAGTCTAAGATGTTAAAAATTTGATGTTTTTGAAAATTAAGTTCGTTCCTTTTTTGTCATTTTTTGTCATTTACTTTGTGTCATTTGACAAAGTCGTCATTTTAACAAATTGCTGATTTAATGACTATTGAATGACAAAAATGTTTCAATTTACATTAACAAAATGGGGTGAACTTTTTTCTCAATATTTGTTAATTTTTAACAACTCGGGATTAGTCCCGTTGCTTCTCATCATTCAATGTGAACCGTTGGTGTAAATAATTTTAAAAAGTCAGCCTTTTAGCTTATAATTAATGTTTATTCTGAACTTTAAAATTAAAAAATGATGAAAAAAGTTACTGTACTTTTCAGTCTTGTCTTGCTCTTATCCACGGCGGGATTTTCTCAAATTGAATTGAAATTTAATCCGATAGGTGCTTTGTTCGGGCAAATACCTGTGTCGGCGGAATACATTATTAACCCCAACATCGGAGCCGAAGCAACCTTTGGGTATTATTACAGAAATGATAATATTATTGCAAACTCAGAGTCCTCAAGAATTGTTACAAGTTTGTTAGGGAAATACTACTTTAACCCTGTGGTCGGAGGTGACAAATTTTATGTTTTTCCCTACCTGCGATATGCAAATAATTCCTATGTTATACAAACTGACGGCGGAGAAGTAACCGGCCAATATACTGCTTTCGGCGTTGGATTTGGAACAGGTTACAAATGGGTGGCTAATTCAAACTTAGTTTTTGATCTGGGCTTTGGACTCGGAAGAAATTTCAGTGGCGGCATTGAATACAGTGACCCAACTTATTCAGCCGGGACAGATCTGTTTTTTCCAATAAACATCATTGCTCGCCTCTCACTCGGGTACAGATTTTAATCAACAGAACAATTGAGTAGCTCTCCTGGACCATGAGTAGCCGGGGAGAGTCTCAAAAATTACTGAAACAGGTTGAGAAAACAACCGGGTTGTTGTATAGAATCGTAAGTTTTTGCATGCCGGTGCCGTATACGGTAATCATAAAATATTGGTTCAAAAATTTGTGTTTTTGCAGAATATAGTACCCTCGTTTCTTTAGACCACTTTTAGTTAATTCTTAGTTGAATTTTATACCGCATTTTGATATCTTTCCATGGGTTTAGCACGACCAATTCCTTGATTTGCTTTATTATTATATTTCTTAATCCCCGTTCGCTTTAGGCTGTGCAGCGTTAGGCGGTCGGCTTTGCCGCCGTCGTAATATTTTTGAGGGCTTTTGCCCGGTTTCGGCAACAGATTAGAATATAATACGTATTCTTGCTAAAAAACAATGTCAACCGGATACAAAATAAAAGAACCTGAAAGAATTTATTTTCTGACACTACAAAT
>JAYEIA010000079.1:0-2635 GCA_034659855.1 Bacteroidota bacterium | reverse complement strand
GCCGACTGCCGACTGCCGACTGCCGACTGCCGACTGCCGACTGCCGACTGCCGACTGCCGACTGCCGACTGCCGACTGCCGACTGCCGACTGCCGACTGCCGACTGCCGACTGCCGATTGCCGACTGCCGATTGCCGATTGCCGACTGCCGACTGCCGACTGTTGTAATAGTCGTTGTTTTTTGAGAAACTATCTGTCTGACAACTGTCATGCAGTTTAGAAATTTAATGACAGAATAATCGGTTGAATTTTTTATGGTGTCAAAACTTTTTTACTTTTACCTTCCAATAAATTATAATCAATTTCAATGAGTTGTAAGAAATATTTTTTTCTATTCGTAATTATTTTTGGCGTTTTTAGCGGACAGTTATTTGCTCAACATTCGGAGCCAAACCAAATAGAAGCATTTAAAATTCAAGAAAAGATACGATTCGATGGCGATTTGTCGGATTCGGTGTGGCAGAATGTTAAACATATTAGTAATTTTACTCAAAGAGAATTAAATTTTGGTGAACCTGTAAGCGAACGAACCGAAGTTGCTGTTTTGTACGATAATAACGCTTTGTATATTGGTGTTTGGTGCTATCAAACCGATGCTTCGGAAATTGTGGCAAAGTATATGAAACCAGATTTCGATTACGAAAGCGACGATAATTTTCAGATAATGCTCAGTCCTTTTAATGACAATAGAACTGGATATTTGTTCGTAATAAATCCCAATGGTGCACGTGCAGATATTCTTATTTTCAGTGGCGAAGACGGAAATGATGATTGGAATGGCGTTTGGGACGTGAAAACAACTGTAAATGAGCAAGGTTGGTTTGCCGAAGTTGTTATTCCTTTTAGTACGCTTCAATTTAAAAAAGCTAAAAACTTAGATTGGGCAATAAATTTTGAACGTGATATTGTTTCAAATAATGAGCAATCGCTTTGGCAGGGTTGGTCAAGAGATAATTCTATTTATGCGGTTGTAAATTCAGGTAAATTAATAAATCTTTCAGATATTTCGTATTCAAAGAAGTTTGAGTTAAAGCCTTATACTTTAGTTGGTTGGCAAATGGATAAATCCGAAGGAGTATCTTTCCCTTTTAGGTTTGGAGCCGATTTGAACGTTAATGTTTCGCCTACTTTAAAGTTGAATTTAACATCATTTACCGATTTTGCACAAGTAGAAGCAGACCGTATTCCTGTGAATTTATCACGTTTTAGTGTTTATTATCCCGAAAAACGACAGTTTTTTCTCGAAGGATATAATTTGTTCGAGTTTTATTTGGGCGAAAGAAATACTGCTTTTTATACTCGCGAAATAGGAAAAGAAAACGGACAGCAAGTTTCAATTATTGGTGGAGCAAGATTATTCGGTAAAATTGGGGAAAATAATATTGGGTTTTTAAATATTCAGGAAGCTAGTGTTGATACAGTTCCAACTACGAATAACACTGTTTTCAGATATAAAAGAGACATTGGCAAACAGTCGTATATTGGCGGAATTTTTACAAATAAAATAAATCAAAACTATTCAAACCAGCTTTTTGGTCTTGATGCAAGCTATCAGACTTCTGAGTTTTTTAAGAACAAAAATCTTGTTATTGTCGGAAAAGTTTCTACAAGTCTCGAAGATTTTAAATTACAAGACAATGCGTTTTCCTACCGTCTTTTTGTTGATTATCCCAACGATTTAATGGATATTTACATGTCGGTATCTAGTATGCAAAAAGATTTTAGTCCAGGCTTGGGTTATATTCGTCGCTCGGATTACGATTCGTATACTTGGTCTTTTCGACTTACGCCGCGTTGGTTCTCAAAATTGGGAGTTCAACAAATGCTTTTAAAACCGTGGGGTTTTACTTTTTACAGAACAAATTCAACCGGCGAATTAGAGAGCTTCTCGAACGAAACAAGACCTTTGGGAGTTCTTTTTAAATCGGGAGAAAGATTTGAACTTAATTTTTTACAGAATTTTGACAGAATTGACGAGCCTTTTGATGTTACCGACGACATTAGTATTGTCCCCAGAAAATATATGATGTATAATTACGAATTACAGTTTGAAACTGATAAATCAAGAAAATTATGGCTTGAACTGGAATATAATTGGGGCGATTTTTACGATGGAGATATTAAAACTATTGAATCTGAAATTGGCATTAGTTTTAATAAACATTTGAATTTTAGCGGAAGTTATTCCTATAATATTGTTAGTTTTATACAAGGAAAAATATTTACTCACGAAATTGACAGTTATTTGGATTATTCTATTTCGACAAAAATGAATTTTTCGTTTTTTGCTCAATACAACAGTTTAGACGAAATAATGATTTACAATCTGCGTTTTCATTGGATTCCAAAAGTTGGCTCAGACTTTTATTTTGTGTACAATATTGGATACGAAGAGCCAATTAAACAAATAGAATATTTAAAACCACAGACAACAAGTGCCGTCATGAAGTTTGTTTATCGTATTACTTTTTAATTTATTCGCGTTTATTCTCTCTTATTCTTTCGGATTCAAAACCTTTTTCGGTTTTTTCTTAGGTTGTGAGAAAAGTTGCAAATTCGAAAGGGTGAGAATAATTACGAAGTAATTATCGCAATCTAATAAATATAAATTTGTTGTTTATATACATGTTTTTTG
>JAYEIA010000078.1:0-36878 GCA_034659855.1 Bacteroidota bacterium | reverse complement strand
ATTTTGACCCGCCTCATGCAGGCAAAGGAGCCATTTTTCCCATCAGCAGAGGGTTATTGCATGCCGCCGGCAAAAACGAAGGATTCGGCAAAGGTGAAGTATTGGTTGCCGAAGGAAAAGACAGCTTTATTGAGGCAATTACCGAATTCAGCAACGGACTGATTGACAATCAACACCTTGAGCTGTTATGCTGTGAAGGTTGTATTATGGGAGCCGGCATGTCAACCCAAACCAAGCGATTTGCACGACGAGCGAAAGTAAGCAACTATGTTCAAGAAAAATTAAAAAACTCAAATTCCGACCAATGGGAAAAAGAGAAAAAAGAATATGCCAAGCTGAATTTGAACCGAACGTTTGAACCAAAAGACAGAAGGAAAGAAAAACCCGACGAACGTAAAATACAAGAGGTGTTGAACGAGATGGGGAAACATTTAAAAACAGATTTATTGGACTGCGGAGCCTGTGGGTATTCAAGCTGCAGAAAACATGCAACAGCTGTAGTAGAAGGGCTGGCTGAAACTGAAATGTGCTTGCCGTTCACCATTAAAAACCTGAATGAGTCCATCGGAGACCTCAATACCTCCAACAAACAATTAGCAAATACCAAACAAGCCCTCATACAGTCTGAGAAGTTGGCAAGTATGGGGCAAGTATCGGCCGGAATTGCCCACGAACTCAACAACCCGCTGGGCGTTATTTCTCTGTACAGCAGCATTTTAAAAGATGACACCAATAAAGACAGCCCCCTGTTTGAAGACCTCACAATAATTGATGAACAGGCACAGCGCTGTAAGACGATTGTAGGCGGTTTACTTAACTTTGCCCGCAAAAATCAGGTAAATCATGAAATTTGTAACATTGCAGATTTAGTAAACCACAGCTTTGAATCACTGATAAAAGAGGATTCCGTAAAAATTGAAGTCTGCAACAATTTGACCGTAAAAGTGGCCGAACTCGACAAAGAGAAAATGATGCAAGTGCTTTCCAACCTGGAAAAAAATGCAACGGAAGCCATGCCCCACGGCGGAACACTTTCAGTTGAACTGTCAAATACAGAGCTTGAAATTATTATCAAAATTTCCGATACCGGTTGCGGTATAGAAAAAGAAAATTTAGAAAAAATATTTACCCCGTTCTTTACAACAAAAGGCACCGACAAAGGCACCGGATTAGGCTTGCCTTTGGTTTACGGAATTGTAAAAATGCATAAAGGCCAAATAAACGTAAGTTCAAAAACAGCACAGGAAAACGAACAAACCGGTACCACATTTACATTAAAATTTCCAATTAAAAAAAATATTTAAACCCGATAAAATCAAATATCATGGAAAATACAAGAAAACAAATTTTAGTCGCCGATGACGATTTTGACTATCTCGAGCAAATGAAAATCTATATCGAAAGCTTTGGATATGAATTTATTAAGGCCGAAAGTCAAAAAGAATGTGAAGAGCTTTTGGAAACCCTGAAGCCTGACTTAGCAATTCTGGATCTGATGATGGAAAATGAAGACAGCGGATTTATTTTAGCCTACAAAATAAAAAAAATGCACGAAGATGTTCCGGTGATTATTGCTACCTCGGTTTCAGCAGAAACAGGGATCAATTTTGACAATGAAGCAAACAGTTGGATAAAAGCCGATAAAATGATGGAAAAAGGAATCCGGGCCGACCAACTGAAACGAGAAATTGATAAACTGCTGAATATCTAAGAGATTGAGAATAGTCGCAAAGTGATCCTTTTTCCGAATGATCTTTGCGGCTTGTTTTTAATAATATTATACGCTAAACTTATGAAGACACTTAACATACTTGTCGTTGATGATGAACCGGGAATATGCACAGGAATACAGCGCGTATTAAGAAATTTTTCGGTAAGTTATCCGTTCTATGATGACGACTTTAACTACGATGTCGCTACAACCGGAACAGGAGAAGATGCTCTGGATATTATCACTAAAAATACACCGGATATTATCTTGCTGGACAATAAATTACCGGGCATGAACGGCATAGAGGTTTTGGAATACATCAAAACCCACAAAATTGATACCGCAGTAATGATGATAACCTCCTTTGCTTCAATGGACTTGGCCGTAAATGCAACCAATAACGGAGCCTATAATTTTATACCAAAACCCTTCACCCAACAAGAGATTAAAACGGCCGTTGAAAGTATTACCAAGCACTTGTTCCTCAAACGGATGACTCGAAAAATGACAGACTCGAGCAAAGAGGTGCGCTTTAAATTTTTGTCCGTTGTTTCGCATGAAATGAAGTCGCCCATCAATGCCATTGAGGGTTATTTAAGAATTATGAACGATGAGCAAGCGGGCAAAGAAATAGCTGACTATAAACCCATGATAGATCGCTCGCTGGAGCGAATAAAATCTATGCGGACGCTTATTGAAAACCTTCTGGACTTAACCGGCATACAATCCGGCAAGAAAAAACGCCATATAGAATCCGTGGACTTATGCCAAAGAGCAAAAATTGCCATATCGTCGGTAGAGCCGATGGCCGAGGAAATGCATATAAAAATACACTTGGACTCCCCGGAGTCTCTGTTTATTAAATCAGACAATTCGGAAATTGATATTATCTTCAATAACTTATTATCGAATGCCGTAAAATACAACAAGAAAAACGGAGAAGTATTTCTTAGTATTTCCCAAACCGAGAATTTGGCAGAAATACATGTGGAAGATACCGGCATCGGAATGTCTGAAGAGGATATCAAACGCCTTTTTCACGATTTTACACGAATCAAAAATGCCCAAACAAAAAATATTTCCGGAACCGGTTTGGGCCTGTCTATATTAAAAGAAATTACGGAGCTTAACAACGGCTTGGTTAGGGTGGACAGCGAAATTAGCAAAGGCTCTGTATTTACGGTTAGTTTGCCTTTGAATACTTAAGTCGCATTATTTATGATAATTATTAATTTTAAATCTAATGTACTGTTATATAAAACATTACCCACAAACAAAGAAACTATTCAATGATTTCTGCTTCAACTCGGCGATTTAATTGTCTTCCGTTTTCGGTAGAATTAGTAGCTCGGGGCTTTCCTGATCCGTAGCCTGCAGGCTTCAAACGACCGTTGTTTATGCCTTGAGCCACAATATAGAAAATAACGGCATCGGCTCTCTTCAATGAAAGATCCTCATTTCTTGTATTGCTGCCTTTGTTGTCTGTATGGCCCGAAATCTCAACTTTTATATGCGGATAATTTTTCATTACAGCAACCAGACGATTTATTTCAGTATATGATTCCGGACGTAAATCCCATTTTCCAAAGTCAAAGTTTACATTATTAAGGACAATTTTTGCTCCAATGCCCATGGGTTGTAATTCGATATCTTTTTTGAAATTAAACGTTGTTGATTTTTGGGGAATTTCAATACCTACCGTTTGGAAAAAATAATCTTGAGCTCCGGCCGTAATAGTATATTTTGTTGCGGGTGAAACCTCAAGGCTGTACTCTCCATTTGTATTGCTGTTAATTTCTTGCAATGATTCCCCGGTTTGTGTATTCGTAATATCAAGCCGGGCAATAACCGGTTTCCCGGAATAGCTGTCGGTAATTTGACCGCTTAATGTATGCACCGTACTAAGTTTAAACTCCTGAGATAGTTTGTTCTCATTATTTACTGCAATCCCTGTAGATATTGATGTGTAATTTTGTTTTTTAATTTTAAAAGTATACCCCTTATGCTTATCCAGTTTTGTACTAAATGTTCCGTCTTTTTTGCTCTGTATTGTATAGAGAATCTTATTACCCTCCAATACTAATACCTCTGCCTGTAAAGGCTTTTGATTTAGTTTATTAATAATTGTGCCGAAAAATACAGCTTGGACCGGCTGCATTAAAAATGATTTTTCTTTGCCGGCCAAATTCTTAGTCAGACTAACTTCCGAAACCCGGCTTTCATACCCTTGAGCCTGAACCTTGAGGGTATATTTATTATCAGACTTCAACTCTGTTATATAGCTCCCGGCATTTGGGTTGCTTGCAATGGTCTGCTTTAAAGTGCCGCTATCAAAAATTTTTATTTCGGCTTGTACAGGACTGTTATCATAAGCACTTTTAACATGGCCGTAAAGTTCAGTGTTTTTTATAATCTCTTGCTTTTTTTCTCGCTTGAGGTTGAAAATAAGTTGTATCTCATGACTGCCCGACGAACTTGTAGATATTGGTGATGAATTGGCTTGGTAGGCATATCCGATAAAGTAATTTCCGGCATTATAACCCAAACTGAACACAAAGCTTGTATTTGAACGATATCCAATTTGGGCCGCCAAAGCATCTCGCCAAATGGCAGTGATATTACCGTCAAATTGCAGTAATCCGGGGGTTGTCCCCCTCACCATTACTGACGGCTTTATGGCAAAATTACTATTGACCGGCAACTTATACCCGGTCGTTCCTACAAAGTGAAAATTAAGCTGATTATACTCATACAATTGCGGTACAGAGAATTCAACATCAAAATTTTGATAACGATAGGCTAAACCGAAGCCCGATGAAAAGACGGTCTTATTATAATATTTTGCGTGCAGGTTTGGGTCGGACAAGTCGGCGTATTCAGCATTCTCAGCCAAAAGTCGATCGTTTGCAATACCAAATGAAACGCCCATTTTTAAATGATGAGCCTCCCCGAACCGAAGTCGGTATCCGTACTTTATATTGGAATACAGGTTATTTACCAACCCGCGTGTACTGCTTGCAATACTTACCCCTACTCCCATATTCGGGAAGAATCCGACCGTGCCTCCAAAGTCATAATTTCTTGGAGCACCATTTAGGCCAACCCATTGTAGGTGTGAATTTATATAGCTTGAAATAAAATAATCATTCACTGTATGAGCAGGATTATACAAGATAGGGTTTTGTGAATAAAGATTGTAATTTTTTATTTCTTGTGCTTTACTGTTGGTCGTTGAAGCGACAAGTATTATAATAAAAAAATATAGTATTTTTCGCATAATTAAACATTTAATTATATTTGATTGTAAACAATTAGCAAAGAGGGGCAGCGTAAAACTGCCCTCTTCAGAATTACCTGATTACGGTAATAAACCCTTTATATGCTCTTTGTTCGTTTGTGAAAATGTAATAGTATGTTCCGTCAGGTAATTCTTTGCCTTCAACCGTTGCATTCCAGCTGTTGTCATAATTAATAGTTTCGTATATAATTTCGCCTATTTTGTTAAATATAACCAACTTGTAGCCTTCCAATGCACTGATGCCGTTAATTTCCCAATAGTCATTTTTGCCGTTATTATCGGGAGATACAAAGTTTGGAATTTCAAGTTCTTCAGGATGTGGCAGTACGGTAACTACAGCAAACTCAGAAGATGTTTTCCCTTTGATATCTGTAACGGTAAGCATTACTTCATTGTCGCCGATATCTTCTGCCGAGAAATTACTTTTGTTCAAGCTCAAAGAATCTATTCCGCAGTTGTCATACGAACCATTGTCTATTTGTTGTGGGCTTATAGAGGCAAAGTCATTTTCGTCCAATGTAATTGTCAGGTCTTGAGTATAAACATTCGGAGCTTGATTCTCAACACTTACAATTTGTTCTTGAGTTATGGTATTTCCGTTATCATCAGAGAATTCCCAAGTTATTAAGTAACTGCCTTCTTCGTTGTAAAATAGAGGACTGGCTGTGGTTGCTGTTATAATTCCCGAGCACTCATCATCAGCCGTCGGATATTCACTCACCGAGAGTTCGCACTCGGCATTCAATTCGGGCAGATTTGAATTATTCAGAACCGGAGCTGACATATCATCAATAATTACAGCTTGCATTTGCAGAATAGTATTTCCGTTGCCGTCATCGTAGCTCCAAGCTATGGTGTAACTGCCTTGCATGTCATATACCAGAGGATCCGATGTGGTTGCCGTTACTTCTCCGGAACAATTATCAATTGCTGTAGGAATAGTTGTTATCGTGGTGCTGCAGTTGGCAGTAATATTGGGCAAGTTGCTGATATTCGGAACGGGATCTTCATCGTCGGTTACAATAATCGTTTGATTTTGACTGCTTGAATTTCCGTTATCGTCAGTATATATCCAAGTGATGGAATACTCTCCGGGTTCTGAGTACTCTGTGGGGTCTAAAGTTGCAGCAATAACTTGTCCGGAGCAGTTGTCTGTTGCAGTTGGGTAGCCTGATATTGAAACCGAGCATTCTCCGACAATATCTCCCAATTGAGCCAAATCTGCAATCGGTGCCGTAACATCGTCAATTATGATGTCTTGAGTCTGTTCTGCGGAATTTCCGTTTCCGTCTTCGTAGGTCCAAGTAACCGTTGTACTCGTTCCAATAGGCAATACAGCATCATGGCTTGCAGAAAGTGTTCCGGCACAATTGTCAACAGCCGTTGGAGCTGTCAATGTTGTAATTTCGCACTCCGCTGTAATGTCTGACAAATTTAAAATATCAGGAATTGGTGCTGACAAATCATCAACAATTACATTTTGATTGGCAACAATAGAGTTTCCGTTTCCGTCATCAAAAGTCCACTCTATAGTATATGTGCCTTGAGTGTTGTAAGTTGTGGGGTCGGATGTTGTTCCCGTAATTGTACCTGCACAAGCATCCGTTGTTGTAGGGCTTGGAGCTGTCAGGGAGCAATCATCGCTTAAATCCGATAAGCTTGGAATTATGGGATCTGTATTATCAATGATATTTACATCAAAATTCACGTCATCAAAATTCCCTGCCTCATCCTCTGCTCTCAGCGTTACAGTTGTTGTTGATGAAATTACTGTTCCCGCTGCCGGGATCTGCGATACGGTATAAGAACAATTATCTGTAGCCGTTAAATCACCGGTATAATCTGCAAGCAATGCCTCACAATTATTGTTGGCATTTTGTGTTGTATTATTATGTGTTGAGCTTATAACCGGGCTTTCTGAATCTGCATTTATTGTTGCGGCATCACTGGTAATATCTCCGGAACCGTTTGAAATTATGCATCGGTATTGGTTTCCCGCAAGCCCTGTTACGTCAGAGATTAGCAGCGTGTTTGTTTTTGTGTCGCTATATACTCCGCTATTTAATAAATCCGACCATACGCTGGTGTATTCTTGCCATTGATAGCTTGTGGCTCCTGAAGCCGAAACGGAAAACGTTGCGGGCTCTGATGAGGAACATACATCTACATCGGCAGGCTGTAATGAGATGGTCGGCATTGAACCCAATACCTGTATATATGCTTTGTCGTCGGCGTTTGTTCCGCTGCCGTCATCAGCTTGTAAAATTGCTTTGGCTACATCTCCGTTTACAGCAGAGATTGGGCAATACACTTCTACCGTAACATTTTGAATATCTCCGTAAGAGGATAAGTCAAAGCTGCCGACTGGTGATTTTACGTTTACAGTCCAGTCTGTCAAATCTATAAGTTCATTCAAGGCTATGTTATTAATTGAACTGAATGAATTATTTCTCACTTCGAAAACAATATCTTTTGTTTCGCCCGGACTTATTGTCTCATTTAGGGGAGCAGTTACTGTTAAGTCTGTAATTTCTTTATTTGAAAACTTCTCAATAGTATTCAAAGTCCATGTTTCTCCGGGAGCTAATGTAGCTTTTCTCCACTCCAAAGCGATGGCATTGTCATGAGTCGTTGTTGTAACTGTACCTGTTAAAGCGCCGGCATTTACATGATCCTTTACATCGTCATAAACAGCACTTTCGTGTTCATAGGGTGTCTGAAATGCTTGTAAGTATAAGTTAACAGTTTCTCCGCTTCCTGTTTCCTTGGTAACACCAACAGTATTGTCGGCAGATTCCCAAAATCCTTGGCCGTCATCATTTCCGTAGGAATAAGTATCTCCGCCCGAATAAAATTTCAAATTTGCTAATGCCGTTGCTCCTGTATTTGTAATTTCCCACTGATAATTTATATAGTCTGATTCCGAGGGGTAGTTGATGGTTTGTACATTTTCAATATTGTTACTTTTCGTTGACGTTATTGTTGCATTATAATTGTCATCTTTGCTTACACCAATATTTTCATAATTTGTACTACTTGAGAATGTTTGATAATATGTAGAATTTGGGTTTGCATCAACTACACCGTCAATTGTAAATACTGTTGAAGATTCGTGGTTATTGTACCCAATCCCGTCTACAAACAGCTTGCTGCTTTTCCATGGGTCGGTAGTTTCAGACCCCATAAACCACTGGTGCTGCCATGTTCCGCCGGTATAACGATAGACTTGAATATTGTCGCCGTAAACTTCTATTCTGAGGCTGTTTTCAACGGCATCGCCTCCTATAGTAATACCCGCAGCCACATTTTTACTACTTTTGGGAGAATATTTCAGACCTTGTAATTCGGTCAGTTTTTTCTCGTTATTTTCAGCTTTTTGAATTTTTAGTTGTTCGTAAGTCTGACTTAGTCCGGCTATTGGAACCCAAAGTATAAAAATAAAAGTAAAAAAATTTTTCATGGTTGTTTCCTATTATTTGATTAACTGTAAAGACAATAATTCTGATTAACTGAAAGTAAATTTAGTATAAAAAAAAGCGGTTTATTGTCATTTTGAGCAAGTTGAAGTTTTGAATTAGAATTTGCATTAAACCATTTAGTATTAGATTTTTTCTTTTGCAAATATTTTTTGACAGATATTTCTACATATAAGAAGGGCATAATTTCCGGTGACTATTTCGCTTAAATTTATAAACAATTTGCAATTCGTGGCTTCCGGCAGTTCCGGTTCCTATCGGTTTTGAGTTTACCTGATAGCCATAGCCTATGATATAGTTTTCTGCTTCTAATCCAAGGCTGAAAATTAAACTCCTGTTTGAACGAAAAGACAGTTGAACCCGTAATTTGTTCTGCCAAAGGGCAGCCATATTTATATCATATTGCATTGTAGAATATTCAGGTTTGCGTACCATAATTGAGGGCTTAAATGACCAGTTTCGGTTTATCTTTTGATGATAGGCTAATATTGCAATGGAATACAAATTAAGTGCTTTAAGCTCATATATTTGCGGCATAATTATCTGAGCTGTAAAGTATTTATACTTGTAGGCAAAACCAAAGCCCGTCGTTAGTGTCGTTGAATTGTAATAAGCTTGCGATAATTTTTCATCCGACATATCAACAAAGGCGGCTTCCGAAGTGGATAGTCCAAGGTTGTTAATTCCCAGTTTTAATCCCATCTTTAATACGCTTTTTCTGCTAAAGTTAACCTGATATCCATAAGCTGCTGTAACCTTTATATTGTTTGTAAGGCCTTGGCTGTATTTTACCGCAGAAACGCCGACACCCATCTTAGGGGTGAAATTCATATTTACACCAAAACTGTAATTTCTCGGAGCTCCGTCCAGGCCTACCCACTGAAGTCTTGAGTTAATATGAGCTTTTATAAAATAAGGGTTTACCGTAAAAGCAGGATTATATAATCCGGGATTCTGTGCGTACAGATTGTAGTTCTCTAAATCCTGAGCCTTGCTGCCCAAATGAATAAGCGAGATTAATGTAAGTACTAAAATATATATGCGTTTCATATCTGTGAGTATTTGTTGGTTCGTAATTATATTCTGCTGTTATTTTGTATAAACTATGCAAACAGGCTCTATTGTAAAAACCATTGAATTAACTTCTCCCGCAGCAGAATTAATTTCCAGTTCTCCGCCTAAAAGTTCAATATGTTTTTTTATTTTCTTGAGGGGCATTGAGCTATTATCCGATTTGAGCCTTAGCCCGCTATTACAGTCGGAGGCGGAACTGTCGGTCAGGACCCCGCTTTCTCCGTTCTGCCGGTCAGCTGTAATGACAACTTTGATTAAATTATACTTGTAAAAACATCGAATATTTATTGCTCCTCCGGATGAATATCTGATTGCGTGCTTTATTGTAGTATTGAGTATTTCAGATAATTTCTCACGGTCGGTCTGTATCTTAAATTCATCAAATCGTTCCTGAACAGCCAATTTGAGCCTGATTTTTTTTCGACTAATTTCAGGTTTAAATGAATGAACCAAGCTGTGCATAAGCTCTGTAAAATAAAATATTTCAGTACTTAGCACAACGGAACCGTATTGAACCTTTGCTGCAAGCAATGGGTCTTCTGTCTGCCTTATTTTTTCTGAGCTTATTTGACTAACTCTCAAAGACTGTAGTTTTCCCCGGCTTATTTCTCCTTGAAGCCGGCAGGTGTAAAAGCCGGTCATAAGGGATTTGTTTTTATAGCTGACCTCAAAGTCATTCAGCTTAAACCCCCTGCTAATAAATAAATATATCGCATCTCTGAACGCTTTCACCGTTTTGAATCCAAGCAATTTATCCAGAGTGTCCTGAGTAAACACGCCGTCATCATTTAAGTTTATATTGTTTAGAAAGTGTGAGTTACATTCTGTCAGGTGAAACAGAGTTCTTATCTTTTCTGTTAATTCATCTTTACTAAATGCAAGGTCAACAGCTCTGTCAGGTTTTAAAACGGCTATAGCCTCCGGTTTGTGCTTCCTGAGCCTTACTTCGGAATTTATCTCTTTATGAATGGACGTATTCGATAACTCGAATTTTCTCATATTCATTTATTGTTTTTGGTGCAGATTTCTTATCCTTTTATCTTTTTGTCAGTCCTGTGATACGCTACAAGTTAGGAAGCCTCAGTTCAATTTATTTTCTGACTTTATAAGCTAAATTTAACTCAAAGTTTATTGTAAACTTTACCCGATCGAGATATAGTCCGAATCAAATTAGAATTTGAGCTATTCTATTTAGAATTTATTTTCGGGTATATTTCGAAGGCGTTTTTTTTACAGTGATATACTTGTGTTTCTTATCAATTTTGAGCAACTTTGCCCAAGAATTTATTTTTGGCAGCAGTTCATTATTAAGAATATTGAACAAGGGACTGTAGAAAATAAAGGCAGCTGAACATTAACAATATGAGTTTCTGAATAAATTGGGCGAGATTCTTTGATTTAAAATTAAAGCTTTGTCAATATTGAAAAATTATTTGTTTTGATAACACCATGGCAATGAAAACAGCTTTTACTATTATGGTTTTAAGTATTTTGGTACTATCGTGTTCCCAAAATCAGAAATCTAAAAATAACCTCAGTTCAGATGATGTGGTTCTTGACAGCATACTCACAAAAGCAGAAAATCTTATTTCTTCCGGAGAATTCAATAAATCACATGCATTAATAGATTCTGCCCTTGCTGCGGTAAGTAAAAAGAAGCATGCCGCCATTGTAAAACTGCACATAAAAAAGGGATATACATACAGAAGCAGCAATGATGAACTCAAAGCCATAGAGACTTTCCGCAAAGCACTTTTATATAAAGAGAGCTTAGACAAAGGCAATTTATTATATAACCTCTATAACGATATTGGTATTTCGTATTATAAAATAAGCGACTTTGATAAAGCAACCATAAATTTTAAGCATTCGTACAAGATTGCACAAGCCAAGCTTACCGAAGAAGATGAAGCCATAGCCCTGGCCAATATTGCTACAATGGAAAATATCAGGGGGAACGACAAGTTGGCGGTAGAATACTTTTTGAAAGCTCTGAAAATTTTTGAAAAAAAAGAAAATAAAGTCGGAATTTCTAAAATATACAATAATTTGGGAGTTATATTTCGACGGCTTGATGAACCCGATAAAGCTTTAGAATACTATTACAAGGCTTTGGAATTGAAGCAAGCTCTGAAAGACTCCGGAAGTATAGGGGAGACATACATAAATATTGGTGTTTTGTACAAACAAAAAAAACAATATTTACAAGCCGTAAATTATTTAGATAAGGCTTTGAATATTTTTACTAAAAATGGCGACCTCTATGGTAAAGCCAAAACATTAAATAATTTAGGAACAGTATATCAGAAAAACAAAGCCTACGGTAAAGCGATGTCAGCCTTTTGGGAGTCTTTGGAAATTCGAGAGTCTATTTCTGATATGAAAGGAGTAGCTTCTTCGTATCATAATATTGCCAATGTACTTCGATTGGAAAAGGACTATCCCAAATCCATAGAATATTTTGAAAAATCGTACCGCTTAACCGACTCTTTAGACCTACCCGAAGAGCTTATGGAGGTAAATTACGACCTCTACAATTTATATAAGGAACAGCAGAGTTTTTCTAAAGCTTTGGAATACTATATAAAATATTCCGTAATGAAAGATTCGGTTATCAGCATGAATAAGTTTGATAAAATAAATAGTCTTGAGGCTAAATATCAAGCTCAAAAAAAAGAACAGGAATTAGAAATACTGAAAAAGGAAAACCAGATTCAGAAAAATAGGATTAATAAAACCTACTATGTTTCGGGTGTAATTTCTCTGTTGCTTATTGCAGGTGCTCTAATCAGTATATTGCTTTTTAGGCAACAAAAATTAGTAACAACAAACAAGAATATTATTCTGGAGAAAAAAGTATTAAGGACTCAAATGAATCCTCATTTTATCTTTAATTCATTGTTAGCAATACAGAGCTTTATGTTTGAAAATGAAAAAATGGCGGCGAGCAAATATCTTTCCGATTTTGCAAAGTTAATAAGGCTTATTTTGTCAAATTCTCGTAAAGAATACATCGTATTTAATAAAGAAATAGAAACATTGCAATACTATTTTAAATTACAAAAGCTACGGTTCGATAATAAATTCGACTACACCATTGAGGTCTCCGACCTTATCGAGACCCACTCCCTTTATATTCCGCCCATGCTTGCTCAACCAATTGTAGAAAACTCTATTGAACACGGGGTAAGGGCTTTAAAAAATAAGGGAATGATAAAGATTACGTTCGATAAAAAGGGAGATAACCTCCTGTTTCAAGTTGAGGATAACGGCTTGGGGTTTAGTCAAAAGAAAAATGATACTTACTTAAAAGAAAAATCATTCTCTTTGAATATAATAAAAGAGCGGCTGAAAATTTTCTTTCCCAAAACAAAAACAAGGATTCATACAGCAAATCTAAGAGATGCTGAAAATACTATAATTGGTTCAAAAGTTTCATTTTTAATTCCTTATAAAAAAGCACAAGATGTTCAAAATAATAATCGTTGACGATGAAGAAAGGGCTCGAGTATCAATCAGGAGCATAATAGAATCGAATGTTTCAGGGGTTGAAATTGTAGCCATGGGAGTTGATGTTAAGTCAGGAACGGAATTGATAAATAAACATCAGCCCGACATTGTATTGCTTGACATAAACTTGCCTGACGGTTCCGGTTTCGATATTATTAAGAATCTGCCTAAAGTGGAATTTAAACTTATTTTTGTAACAGCATATGAAGAACACGCACTTTCGGCATTTAAAGTCAGTGCTATTGATTATATTGTTAAGCCAATTGATTATGCCGAACTAACGGCCGCTATTGAAAAAGCCAAGCAAGAAATTCAACAAATTAACACCGGAAAGAAAATTTTAAATTTTTTCGATAATGCTGCAAAGAATAATAAATCGGATAAAAAAATTGTTCTGAAAACTTCTGAAAGTATTCATATTATTAAGATTCAAGATATTATAAGATGCAAATCTGACAATAATTATACACGGTTTTTCTTTGAGGCCGGTAACCCGATTTTGGTTTCAAATACCCTCAAAAATTACGAAGAAATCCTTACACCCTTTAATTTTTTCCGAACACACCAATCTCATCTCATAAATTTAGAACATGTCCAACGATTCGATAAAAAGGACGGTGGATTTATAATTATGTCAGATGAAAAAGAAATCCCGGTATCAAACCGAAAGAAAAATCTATTAATGACAATTTTTGAAACCTATTAAGTACAACCAAGGAGCCGGAAGAGCACAGCAAAGTCATTCGGTCTTAATAAAACACGTGATAATACACAACTTATCAATCCGTAAATACACCAACTCGAGATATCGGATTAATACGCTTCTTTTAGAAACGTCATTTCAGTAAAATAAAATTTCGGATTAGGAATATCTAACTGCATTTCCTCCTGATGGCCGTCTTTATCCATTATAAAACTCACTGTCCCTAAGGGAAAATTTGGTCTGTCCCTTAATCTCACTTTAAAGGTATTGTACTGCCAATGCTATAAATCACCGATAAATAAAGGTGCATGGAGCAGATCAATAATCAGGTTCTCTCCTTCAAGTTTTAGTCCGGCATCTCCGTATAATTTACTGTTATATAGTTCTGTATAAGAATTTAATGGTAAAGGGGAGTTGGAGTTCTTATTCCTCTCCTTGGTAATCAAGAGTATTCCACCCCGGGGCATAGGCCTCAAAATGCTAAATTTTTCCGAAATTCATGGTTTTCTTGCTTACCGGCTTTATTGTATGACCTATTCTTTCTTATTGGTGGCAACACAAAAAATATAAATGCTTAATTATAATACTATGCCCCCATCGAATATTTTTTTAATGTAAGGGTCTTTTTTTAATCATACCGCCTTTTGCATCTTTGATACTGTGCATTATAATAAAGGCGTCCTTATCAATTTTATCAATTTCGGTTTGTAATTTCGCAGATTCTAATCGTGTAATCAAGGTATAAATAATATCAATTTCTTTTAAGGGTTCACTTTTTTGAGCATAGCCTTTTTTACCGGAATAGATAGTGCAAGCACGCCCCAATTCATTGATTATTGCCACTCTTATTTCTTCATTTTTATCTGAAATTATTGAAACACCGAGATATTCTTCTATTCCCGATACAACAAAATCTACAGTTTTGGAGGCCGACAAATAAGTCAACATGGCATATAGCGAAACTTCAATACTAAAAACAAAGGCCGCAAAGCCAAAAATAAATACATTAAATATTAAAATAACATCACCAATTGTTAATGCCGTTCTTCGGCTGATAAAAATTGCGAGCACCTCTGTTCCGTCAATTACAGAACCTCCGCGAATAGATAATCCGATACCCAGCCCGAGGAAAAACCCGCCGAAAATTGCGATAAGTAATTTATCGTCCGTTATGGACGGAAAAGGTATAAAATGAACCAAAACAGCAAGTATTACAATAGCAATAATACTACGAAATGCAAATTGACGGCTGATTGATTTAAATCCCATGATCAAAAAAGGGATATTGACGACAACAATCAAAATGGATAAAGGTATCTGACTCATTTCGGCAATAATAAGAGAAATTCCCATGGCACCGCCGTCAATGAACATATTGGGCAGTAAAAACCCTCTCAAACCAAAACTTGCTGATAAAATCCCTACGGCAATAAAGAAAACATCATGTACCGTGTGTTTAAATTCAACTTTTCTGTCTGAAATTTCTTTTTCTAATTGCCTTGCCGTAATTTTTTGATTTCGCTGTTTTAATTTTCGTTTAACAGTATCAAAAATAATATTTTGAAATATTGGATTCATAATATGAATTCAGTTTAAAAGTTCTAAAATTGAAAGTTTTATAAAGTTAAAATGCTAAAAATAAGAGTTTTAAGTTAATTGCAAAGCAATTCATAAAATGCTGACATTTAGACATATATATTGTTTTACTAAAAGAAAACATACGAAACCGGACTCTAATATGATTTCATCATTAGTTTTTTGACCGTTGTTAATTCATGCACAATAAG
Source organism: Bacteroidota bacterium (assembly GCA_034659855.1). GTDB lineage: Bacteria > Bacteroidota > Bacteroidia > Bacteroidales > JAADGE01 > JAYEIA01. The sequence continues at coordinate 21,319 of JAYEIA010000078.1, read as the reverse complement.
GCCGGCCGGCAACATCCGGTTTATGCATTGTAATAATAATGACTCCCACAATTGCATTAGTGAACCTTAAAAAACTCCAATTCCGTAAAATCAAAATCAGGGTTCGGAATATCAATACGCATTTCTTCGGGCTCTCCGTTTGCATCCAATATAAAATTCACCGTTCCGGAGGGTAAGTTTGGCCGGTCTCTTAATACAATTTTAAAAGTATTGTACTGCCAATGCGATAAATCGCCAATAAATAAGGGGGCGGGAAGCAAATCCACCACCAAGTTTTCGCCTTCAAGCTTTACTTCAGCATCGCCATACAACTCACTGCTGTATATCCCGACAAATGCCTTCAACGACAAAGACGGTTTGGAGTTTTTGTTGCGTTCGGCCTCTGATTTTTGAGCCGCTTTAATTTCACGATCATGATTTCTCTTGTAAAAATTGTGATATAAGCTGCTCCAATCTTTACTTTCTGCTCCGGCCTGTAAATCTAAAATATAATAGCTTAATGCCGACGGCAAATAATTGATGCTGTTGGTAAGAATCACAAATCCAAAATCGGCTTCGGGTAAAAGGACAGTTTTTGATATCATGCCGTCGGCACCCCCACCGTGTTCAACCACTTGCATGCCATGGTAATCAAAAGTATTCCAGCCCAAAGCATAAGCCTCAAAATGTTTAGTTTTCCAGAAGTTCATCGCCCCCCGACTTACCGGTTTTACGGTATGCGGGGTCCGCATTTCATGAATTTGCTTCTCCGACAAAATTCGTTTTCCCTTATAAACTCCGTCGTTCAACTGCATCAACAACCAATGCGACATATCCGACACGCCTGAATTTATGGCTCCGGCCGGAGCAATATTATCCCAATTAATATAAGGCAACAACTGCGTTTCTTCTCCCGGCACCACATGATGCGGCTGTGCAATATCTCCGCCCTTTGTGAAGTCGGTGATGCTTGTATTAGCCGTTTTCATCTCCAGCGGTTTAAAAAAATGATGCTCTATATAGTCCTCCCAAGCCGTATCGGTTACCGCCGGAATAATTTCACCGGCCGTAATAAACATAATATTGGAATAGCCGTAATTGGTTCTGAAATCATAGGTTGGCTCCAAGTATCGAGCACGCTCTATGACTTCTTTTCGTGTATAATTTGTACCGTACCACAATAAATCACCACTGAAAGTTTTCAGTCCGCTTCGGTGGCATAATAAATCACGAATGGTCATATGCTCCGACACATACGGGTCGTAAAGTGTGAAGTAAGGAAGATATTTTCGCACGGGATCGTCCCAAGAGATTTCACCTTCATCAACCAAGCGAGATAAAGCAGCCGAAGTAAATGCCTTGGTGTTGGATGCTATGGCAAACAAGGTATTTGGAGTTACTTTCTCCTTTGTTTTGACACTCTTCATGCCGTAGCCTTTTTCAAATATAAGCTCGCCTTTATGAACAACCGCTATGGCCATTCCGGGAATATTCCATTTTTCCTTTGCGGATTTAATATACTCATCCAGAGTTTCTGTATCAAAGGCCGTTTTCCCGGCGGTAGTTTCCTGTGCAAAACCTTGCAAGGTAAAAACGAGGAACAGAACTGCTGTTGCAAATAATTGTAGTTTATTCTTCTTCATATTTATAAATTTTACGATACAAAAACGCCGGTTAATTCATCAAAAAGCCCTTGACAACCGAAGCAATAATACTGCCTTCAGCCTTTCCTCCGAGCTTTTGAGTAACCGTACCCATGACTTTCCCCATATCTTTCATGCCTTCTGCTCCTACCCTGTCAATGATATCTTTTACCACCGTTTTAATTTCTTCTTCCGACATTTGTTCAGGCAAATATTCCTGAATTATTGCCGCCTCAGACATTTCTTTTTCAAATAATTCATCACGTCCCTCATCCTTATAAATAGCTGCTGATTCTTTTCTCTGTTTTACCATTTTCTGCAAAGTCTGAACTTCTAACTCCTCGGTTATTTCTCCCTTGCCGGATGTCTTGAGCAGAAGTAAGGCCGACTTAATATCTCGAAGAGCCATTAGTTTATCGGCCTCTTTGGCTTTCATAGCTGTTTTAATGTCTTGGTTAATTTTGTCAAATAAATTCATGGTGTATAGCTTTAAATATGTCAAAAATAGTTAATCACTTTCTAAAACCGCCGAAATTTGTTAAATTTGGCGTTCACTTCAAATTAAAATAATCTTTATGGAACAAATTTACTCAAAAATAACTGAACTTTCAGAAAAATATCAGAATTATACCGCTGAAAATTTATCTAAACTCATACAATTGAAATCGCTGAGTATGGGTGAAGAAAAAGTACAAAAAGAGTTGAAACGCCAGATGGAGGAAGCCGGCTTTGATGAAGTACGAATCGACGGCTTAGGAAATGTTATCGGAAGAATAGGAAACGGCAAAAAAGTATTGGCCATCGACGGACATATGGATACTGTAGATATGGGTAACCTCGACAACTGGGATTTTGATCCGCTGGGCGGCGAAATTAAAGACGGCTTTGTGCACGGAAGAGGCAGCGTTGACCAAGAAGGCGGACCGGCAGCATTTGTAACTGCCGGAAAAATCTTAAAAGAACTGAACTTTGACGAAGACCTGACCATTTATTTCACCGGTACGGTAATGGAAGAGGATTGCGACGGCCTGTGCTGGAAATATCTTTGGGAAGAAGAAAAACTGCGACCCGACTTTGCTATTAGTACAGAACCCACCAACCTAAACATATACAGAGGACACAGAGGACGAATGGAAATGCGTGTTATATTCAAAGGCATTTCATGCCATGGTTCGGCACCCGAAAGAGGCGATAATGCCATTTATAAAGCAGCACACGCCGCTTTAGAAATTGAAAAACTAAATGAGCACTTGGCTGATGACAAATTTCTGGGCAAAGGCACGGTAACTATATCCGAATTCAAATCGGGAAGTCCTTCATTGTGTGCCGTTTCGGATTATTCGCATCTTCACTTGGACCGACGACTAACTTGGGGCGAAACAAAAGAGTCGGCCGTGGCGGAAGTAGAAGCGGTTGTAGAGCAATTTGGCGGAACAGTAGAAGTGCTTCATTACGAAGAAGAAGCCTGGACCGGAAAGGTGTACGGCATGGAAAAATACTATCCAACCTGGAAAATGGAAGAAGACCATGAAATTGTAAAAACAGGAGCCGGCGTTTTTGAAAAGCTCTTTAATTCAAAACCCAAAATTGACAAATGGACATTCTCAACCAACGGTGTTACAATCAACGGCTATTACGATGTACCCATCATTGGTTTCGGCCCCGGAAACGAAGTATTGGCTCATGCTCCAAACGAGAAAGTCCCTATTGAACATTTGGTAAAAGCTACGGCTTTTTATGCAGGCTTTGCTTATGAAATGGCAAATTCAAAGAAGTAGAAATATTATAAATTTATTGCTCAAAAAACAAATATTGAGTATAACTAATAAGACACAAAACACATGGCTATAAGAAAGCAAATTGAAGCACTAAAACATCTAAATTCAGACTTATTCGGTAAAGATTTTCTCTTAACTTGGGAAAAAAGTGATGACGACTTAAAAATGATTTTAGAAGTTGCCCAAATACTTAAAGAGCTGAGAGGAAGAAACATATCACCAAAAGTATTCAAATCCGGTTTAGCAATCTCTCAGTTCAGAGATAACTCCACAAGAACAAGATTTTCCTTTGCCTCTGCGGCAAATCTGTTGGGGCTTGAAGTTCAAGATTTAGACGAAAGCAAATCTCAGATTGCTCACGGAGAAACGGTAAGGGAAACCACCAATATGATTTCATTTTTAGGCGATTTTATAGGAATTCGAGATGATATGTACTTGGGAGAAGGCAATAAATATATGCGAGAGGTGAGTGCCGCACTGAAAGACGGATTCAACAAAGGCGTTTTACCGACTCTTCCTGGTGTAATCAACCTCCAGTGCGACCAAGACCACCCAACGCAATCCATGGCAGATTTACTGCATCTGAAAAACAAATTCGGTTCTTTAGAAAACCTGAAAGGGAAAAAACTGACCATGAGTTGGGCCTATTCTCCAAGCTACGGCAAACCAATGTCTGTACCCCAAGGCATAATCGGTTTGATGTCGCGTTTCGGCATGGATATAGAATTAGCTTATCCGGAAGGCTACGATTTAATTCCTGACATTGTGAATTCCGCAAAATCTAATGCCGAAAAAAGCGGCGGAAGTTTCAATATCAGCCACAACATGAAAGCGGCCGTAAAAGGTGCCGATATTGTATATCCGAAAAGTTGGGCTCCCATGCACGTCATGCAAGAACGTACAAAACTATTGAAAAACAATGACAAAAAGGGATTGGATGCACTCGAACAATCCTGTTTAGTCAACAATGCCAGGCACAAAGACTGGGAATACAATGCCGAACTGGAAAAACTCACCAAAAACGGTAAAGCCTCCTATATGCATTGCTTGCCGGCAGACATCACCGATGTATCTTGCCCGGAAGGGGAAATAAGTGCCGATACCTTTGAAAAGCACAGAATAGACACATACATCCAAGCCGGTTTTAAACCTTATATTATTGCCGCAATGATGTTTACCAATAAGTTTGAAAACCCTGCGAATGCTCTTGAACATATTAATTTGAGAAGCAGTAAGCGTTTTGGAATTTAAACCTATTTCTTTTTAAAAACCTTCCGGCGTCTTTAAGACCCGGAAGCGTTTATTAAGAATAACCCTAATCAATAATAAATTCATCAATGCCGTCAAAATCACCTTGCTTCTGATGACAAATTATAAAGTTTTCTCGGGCATCAAACCAGCTTAGTACCTGCTCACTAACTTTTAATGACAAAATATAAAATTTTCTCAATTATCAGACCAACTTGAAATTTGGGCACAGTTTTATTTTGTTGCTTTTTCTGTTTTAAACGCCGGAAAGTCTAAAAGACGCTTCCGGATATTAATCCGATAAAACCTTCCGGCGTCTTTAAGACCCGGAAGCGTTTGTCTAAAAAAAACCGAAAGCATTCAAAAGAACAAAATTACTTTTTTGATTACTGTATAAATAGCCGAATTTTTTATTAATTTTGTATTCTATATGGGACTTATTGACCAACATACCGTTCAAAAAATCTACGACTCAATTGATATTGTGGATATTATAAGCGATTATGTCTCGTTGAAACGAGCCGGCTCAAATTACAAAGGACTCTGCCCTTTTCACAGTGAAAAAACGCCGTCATTTATGGTTTCTCCCGCGAAGGGAATCTATAAATGTTTTGGTTGCGGGGCATCCGGCCAAGCTGTGAAGTTTATTATGGAGCAAGACGGCCTGTCTTATCCGGAAGCACTACGGCATCTGGCCAAACGCTACAATATTGAAATTCAAGAGGAAGAGGTAAGTGAAGAAGCTCTGCAGGCAAGAAAAGAAAAAGAAAGTCTGCAAGTAATTACTGAATTTGGCGAAAAATTTTTTGTGACCAATTTGCTTCATACCACCGAGGGAAAAAACATCGCTCTGTCGTACTTCAAAGAACGCGGCATCTCCGATGCATCCATTCAAAAATACAAACTCGGCTGGAGCCCTGAAAAACGAGATGCCTTTACACAACACGCCGAGAAAAGCGGATACAAAACCGAGCTGTTAAAACAGTCGGGGCTATCCATCATTAAAGAGAATTATAAGTTTGACCGCTTCGCCGGACGAGTAATTTTCCCCATCCACTCCGTTTCCGGAAAAGTTGTGGGCTTTGGCGGAAGAATATTGCGTAATGACAAAAAAACCGCCAAATACTTGAATTCTCCGGAGTCCGAAATCTACAATAAATCTAAGGTTCTCTATGGCATATATCAGGCAAAAAATGCCATCCTGAAAAAGAAAAAATGCTATGTGGCGGAGGGCTATACTGATGTTATTTCAATAGCACAAATCGGGATAGAAAATATTGTATCTTCCTCGGGAACAGCACTTACAAGCGACCAAATAAAACTTATCCGAAGGTTTACCGAGAATATAACCTTGGTATTTGACGGCGATCCGGCGGGGCTCAACGCAGCATTGCGGGGAGTCGATTTGGTATTGCAAGAAGAAATGAATGTGAAAATTGTAGTTCTGCCTCAAGGCGAAGACCCCGACACATTTGCCCGAGAAAACGGTAAAGAGGAAACCGAACGCTTTTTTGAAGAAAATGAACAAGATTTTATTAGTTTCAAAACCTCACTGCTGAAAGAAGATGCTAAAGACGACCCCGTAAAAAGAGCACAAAATATTACCAGTATTGTTCAAAGTATCTCAGTGATTCCAAATTCAATTTTACGCTCCGAGTATATAAAAACGTGCAGTTCCATACTTAAAATAAAAGAACAAGTCCTGCATGAAGAATTGACAAAAAAACTACATAAAAAAAAGGAAGACCGACGAAAAAAGAACCAACGTGAAACTCGTAAGAAAAAAACACCGGTAATTTCAGAATCAGTATCCGGCGTATATTCCGAAACCAACGAGAAAGAAATTATACGATATCTTCTTATTCACGGCAATGATATGTTGGCATTCAGGGAAGATGAAAAGGATTTGGAAAAAGCCTCGGAATTCATTGTCAGAGAAATGAAAAACTCCAATTTAGATTTTAGAAACTTGGCTTTCAAAAGCATATTTTCTGCTTTCGATAACTTTTCAACAGAAGGCCAAGTTGCCCCGGAAGATTTTTTCTTAAGACATGATGACGAAAAAATAAGAAATCTGGCTGCTGAAATTCTTGGGCCTCAACGAGAGTTGAGTATTTTGTGGGAGAAACAAGGCGGAAAACAAATATTAAGCAAAAAAGATTTGGCCTTTTTTATTATTCAGGCCATTGAAAAATACAAACTAAAAATTGTTCAACTTCAAATTGAACAAGTGGATAAAACCATACTTCATCTGGACCCTGCTGAATTTGACACCCGGCTTGACGACTTACTCCGTAAGAAACAAGATTTGGATAAATTAAAAAAAGAACTGACCAACTTTACCGACAAATCTGCTCTGCTCTAAAGAATTATAATAAATAAGTGTTTCATTTACTTACAATTCCTAAGAATGAGGCAATTTATTGTTACTGCATTAACCCTTGGCCTTATTCTTCTGTTTGATGTTTATTTTGGAGATAAATAATAAAAAAAAAACGATCTTACACTTAATGTTTTCTGTTTTACTCGGAGGGTTAACTCTCGTCCCGTGCTTTTTGGCAACCCGATATGGTCGTCAGATTTATAAAGCAATTTTAAATTTGCATTTTTTGACTGTCAACCGAAGGGTTAAATACTTCTTCATAAATTAACTTCGTACTACCGGTCATGGAGCCGCAATAGGCCTTGGCCGAGTCTCCGGCCTGTCTGCGAAAATCGGCATTTTCTGTTAGTTTGTTCAATATCTCATTTAATTCTTCTTGATTGCTCACCGGAAAGCCGGCTCCGGATTCTACAAGAGCTTTTGCTTCTGAAAATTTTTTATAATTAGGTCCGAAGATTATCGGTTTGGCATACACCGCTGCTTCAAGCGTATTGTGAATTCCCACTCCAAACCCACCTCCTGTCATACAAATATCGGCATAGCGATACAAGTAGGAAAGCATTCCTATATTGTCGATAATTAAAATTCTTTTGTCTTTCGGGTTGGCTTCGTGAATTTCAGAATACCTGATGACTTGTTGCGGAAACTGCTTTTCAATTTGAGCCATGCGTTTATTTACAATTTCGTGGGGAGCTATCATAAGCTTCAAATTGTTGTCGGCTTGCTTTATAAATTGGGTGAGAAGTTTCTCATCCGGAGACCAAGTGCTGCCCGCAACCAATAATAACTTATTGTTTTTGAAAGCACGAATGCCTTTTATAGATTTCTCCTGAGCGGCAATTTCCTGTACGCGGTCAAATCGAGGGTCTCCGCATACTGTGGAGTTATTTATCCCAATGCTTTCGAGTAATTTTTGCGAATGGGTATTCTGCAAATAGAAATGGGAAAACAAGCGGAGTATTTTTCTGAAAAATCCACCCCAAGGTTTGAAAAAAATTTGGTTTTGCCTGAAAATCCCTGCAATTAAAATCAATTTTGCTCCGGCCTTTTGAGCTTCAGCCAAATGTCTGTACCAAAATTCATATTTCACAAAAAATACGACATCCGGCCTGATGCTTTGAACAAACCTACGAGCATTTGTTAAGGTATCAGCAGGCAAGTAAAATACCTTATCGGCAAGTTCAAAGTTTTTTCGTTTTTCATAGCCCGAAGGAGAAAAAAATGTAAGTATTATACTCACTTCAGGATTTTGCTGTTTAATTCTTTCAAGCAATGGTCTGCCTTGTTCAAATTCTCCCAAAGAGGCGCAATGCATCCAAATTCTCCTTGAATCAGTTTGTTGAATGTTCTTAATTTCAGATTTTTGCCTCAAAAGGCCTTTCTGTCTTTGTTTTGCTTTGGCGTTGAATATGGAAACCGGTCGTAGAGCAATAGAAAACATAAAAATCAAAAAATCATAAAGTTGTTTCATGGGTACCTTGTATTGGTTAATCGACTATGACAAAGAAAAGACTGCCCGGAAGCAGTCTTTTCTTTAACTAAAAATAAACCGATCTAAAAACTGGAATTGAGTGACGGTTTATCTAAAATTACGACCGTAACACAGCCCCGGTTCTTTTTCTCGGGGGCCTTAAAGTTCGGATCATCATGCTTTTCCTGTCCCGGAGCGGAAAGTACATCAATAATAATTTTTAAATTTGTTGAGCTTACAGGGTAAAAATCAAAATATGGATGCTCCATCTTTCCGGAATCCTCATCGTAATAATCTTTGAGAACACAAGTTCCTTTTTGTTCCGAATTACTTTGCCCGGGAAGATCCAATATTACCTCATGTGAACTCTCATCAATAATTTTAAAATTTATTTTATTATTGAATACCGGCGCAGCATAAAATTTCAATCGGTAATCTTTTCCTTTGGTCAACGGCAATTTGAACTCATAAGTTTCTCCGGTAACGCATACGGCACCTTTTGACAGATCATTATATTCAAAGGGGGCCTCCGGTTTTCTGAATTTAAAAAACTTTGAACAATCTCCTTGGGCTGAAACCATTAAAGGCACCAATAAAAATACGACTATAGTTATAATTTTTATATTCTTCATAAAAAAAATTTATTGTTCTGTTTACTTAACGCTGTTTAATGTTAATTTATTTCTTACATCTGTAATTGCTTTTTTCAAATCTTGGAATTGATTTTCGGTAATTACAATTCTTGTAGCTCCCCCTACAATAATTTTATTATCAGGGTTTAAAATTTTTTCACTTTTTTCAATTTTTACCACATCCAAACCGTCATATATAGTTCTTATCGGTTCCAGCTCTTCAAGCAATTTATTGATATCTTCGTTGGCTTTATTTTGCTTTAAAAACAAAATGAGATTTTCGAAAATATTTTTCTGATCTGCAATCAGCTGAATAACATTTTCATTAGCCTTATATTCATCAATTAAATTTATGACAATATATAAACTTTCAATCCAACCGCCGGCTGAGATTAGTGCCAGAGAAGTTTCTCGGTCATTTTGTTCAAGAAACTTTACAATGTCGTGGTAAGTATCATTGGTTACCCGCATCAATGAATCTTCATTTTCCGGTAAATACTCAATTCTCTTAAGCAGGGATTCATCAAATATTGTGATTCCAATTTCATCACTCAAATTGCGTACCACTTTAATGTACTTTCCGGCTGTATGGGTCTGGGAAAATGCTGCGGCATAGGCAAGGTCAGCAGAGTATATTCCAAATCCGATTTCTTGACTTTTAGTATCCAAATATTTATCCGCATTTTCTTCCGGGTTTAATATTTCGGCTGAAAAATCCAAATCTGTGTTTCTTGTAAAAGCAAACATATCCTTGGGAGAAGGAATTAAATAAAACGTGAGATTATCCTCAGTAATTTGTGTTACGTCAATCAACGTATCAGTCCGGTCATCATTTGAGTCTTCAGAGTTTTTACAGAATGGAAACCCAAATATCAAAATACCGATTAAAACTAAAAAACCTAATATTCTTACTATTTTTTGCATAGTTTAGTCTTTAAATTTATTGTTAAAGGTAAAAAAAAAATTATACCTTTTACTTTTTGAGGCATAAATTATAATACTTTTATACAGAAAGAGTATTTCTGACAACTATAAAGTGCTTCCAAAACTCATATGGTCCTCAAAGAGCAGCCGCATTTTAAACAAAAAAAGGATTGAAAAAGAAATTCTTTCTCAACCCTCTGCTGACCGACAAGGATTCGAACCTTGACTAACAGGATCAAAACCTGTCGTGCTACCATTACACAATCGGTCAATTGCGGATGCAAATTTAAAGAACTTTTTCTTTCTGAACAAAATATTCGCATTTTTTTTTGCCTTTTGTAATACCAAAAAGCACGAAGCCCGGTCTACCCCCTCAATAACAATAGATTACGAAGCCCGAATTTACTTCAAAAAACACGGTTCTCAATTTACTCGTAATAATTCTTAATGTCAAATCCGCCTTTCTTTATCCATTGCTCTTTTTTCATCAATTGATAATCGCTCGCCACCATATCTTTTATTAAATCCTGCAAACTGAATGAGGGTTTCCAGCCGAGCTTTTCTTTTGCTTTGGTCGGATCACCCAAGAGCAGTTCTACCTCTGTGGGTCTAAAGTATAGGGAATCAACTTCGGTTAAAACATCTCCTTTTTGAATAAACTCCGAGGCTTTTTCATCTACTTCAACAACTCGTCCCTTTTCGTCTTTTCCGGAACCTTCAAACTCCAAATCTACACCCAACTCCTTAAAAGATAATCTGATAAATTCTCGCACCTCGGTGGTGATACCCGTGGCGATAACAAAATCTTCCGGTTGGTCTTGTTGCAGCATCAAATGCATGGCTTTAACGTAGTCCATGGCGTGTCCCCAATCTCTTTTGGCCGACATATTCCCGACATACAATTTTTCCTGCAAGCCCAAAACTATTCGAGCGGCAGCCCGCGTAATTTTCCGAGTAACAAAGGTTTCTCCGCGTATCGGAGATTCATGGTTGAACAATATGCCGTTGCATGCATACATACCATAGGCTTCTCGGTAGTTAACCGTAATCCAATAAGCATAGAGTTTCGCTGCAGCATACGGACTCCTCGGATAAAACGGTGTTTTTTCGGTTTGTGGAATTTCTTGAACCAAACCGTACAATTCACTGGTTGAGGCTTGATAAAACCTAATTTTTTTCGTCAGCCCCAGCAAACGTATGGCTTCCAGAATTCGGAGGGTTCCCAGAGCGTCGGTATCGGCCGTGTATTCGGGCATTTCAAAGCTTACACCGACATGGCTCATCGCCCCCAAATTATATATTTCATCGGGCTCGGTTTCTTTTATTATCCGAATAATGTTGCTGGTATCCGTCAAATCCCCGTAATGCATGATAAAATTTCTGTCCTTTTTATGCGGATCAGCATAAATATGATCTACCCGGTCTGTATTAAAAAGAGAACTTCTGCGCTTTATACCATGTACAACATAGCCCTCTCCAATTAAATATTCGGAAAGATAAGCTCCGTCTTGCCCGGTAACTCCGGTTATTAATGCTTTTTTAGCCATTTTTCTCTGTATTTAAAAATTATATCGCTGAGTCCACTCCGAAAACACCATTTTTGAAAAATATTGTAAATACAAAAATAGTATTGTGTTAATAATAAGGACTTTATAATTTAACAAAAACATGTAAATCTTGTCAATCCTATCAAAAAAGACTTTTCGGAGTACACGCATCGCTGTATTATTCAATTTCAAAGAGAGATTTAACTCTGTTTATGCTATCCGTTTTTTCCCAAGCAAAATACTCAACGACTTCTTTTGTTTCTTGCCCGTTATGCTTAAGAGTTAATGTTTTAGTATAAGGCTCTCGTCCAAAATGACCGTATGCCGCAGTATCTCTGAATATGGGTTTGGTCAAATTAAATTTCGACACAATGGCTGATGGTCTCATGTCAATTAGGTCTTTAAGAATTTCGGCAATGGCAGCATCGGATAATATTTTTCCGAATTTGTCTTTGACTTTAGCCGTTCCGTAAGTATTTACGTAAAACCCGACAGGTTCGGCAACACCAATGGCATAAGCCACTTGTAGCAGAACTTCTTTGGCACCGCCGGCTGCTACAAAGTTTTTTGCAATGTACCTTGTGGCATAGGCTGCCGACCGGTCAACTTTTGAGGAGTCTTTACCCGAGAAAGCTCCGCCGCCATGGGCTCCTCTTCCGCCGTATGTATCTACAATAATTTTTCTTCCGGTAAGGCCGGTATCTCCGTGAGGACCGCCTATTACAAATTTCCCCGTAGGATTTATCAATAATTTAAAATCGTCTGTAAACAGTTTTAAGGTCTTGTTTTCTACAGCCTTTTTTACTCGGGGTATCAATATATTTAAAACGTCCCCCTTAATCTTTTCCAACATTTCATTGTCGGCTTCAAGTTGTGTTTTATTATCCGACGGTTTTATGAAATCATCGTGCTGTGTGGAAACAACAATGGTATCTATGGCAACCGGCTTGCCCGACTCATCATATTTTACGGTTACTTGCGATTTTGAATCGGGGCGTAAATAAGTCATTTCCTTTCCTTCGCGCCTAACTGCCGAGAGTTCCTGTAAAATTAAATGCGACAAACTTAAGGTTACCGGCAAATAGGTCCGGCTCTCATCGGTAGCATACCCAAACATCATGCCCTGGTCTCCGGCTCCTTGCTCTTCGGGAGTATTTCTTTCCACCCCCTGATTAATGTCCGAAGACTGTTCGTGAATTGTAGATATAACGCCGCAAGAATTTCCGTCAAAGCGATAGGCCGGCTTGGAATATCCGATATCATTGATGACCTCTCTGGCAACTTGCTGAACATCTACCCATGCTTCGCTTTTTACTTCGCCGCTGAGTACTGCTAAGCCGGTGGTAACAAGAGTTTCACAGGCCACTTTCGAGTCTGGATCTTGTCGTAAAAATTCATCCAACAAGGCATCCGAAATTTGATCGGCCACTTTGTCCGGATGTCCTTCTGATACTGATTCTGATGTAAATAAATATGTCATTTGAAATTATTTTGTTACTGTTTTGAAAATTTGTTCTATACTCTGTTTCTCTTTATATAATGTGTGTAATATCATTCCATTTTTAACGGCATAGTTGAACAGGGCTTCTCGTACATTGTGTCCCGATTTACAGTTTATATTCAGTACCCCGCCAACCGGTGTTACTGAAATTACTCCCGAAATTTTTTGCAGGTCATTTATATTGGCCGCTTTATTATATTCTACAACTAATTTTTCCTCAATGCCTTCTCCCTCCGAAATTTCTTCCGGTTTTTTATCTGCTACAATCTTTCCTTTATCAATTATTATTATCCGATTACACAGGGCTTCAGCCTCTTGCATAATATGTGTAGAGAGAAGTACCGTTTTTCTTTTTCCTATTTTTTGAATGAGCTCTCTTATTTCGATAATCTGATTTGGATCTAATCCTGTGGTTGGTTCATCCAGAATAAGAACGTCGGGGTCGTGAATAAGGGCTGCCGCCAGCCCTGTTCTTTGCCGGTAGCCTTTAGACAATTGTTCTATCTTTTTGTGTTGTTCTATCTCAAGCCCGGTAATTTTAATTATTTCAGGAATCAATGTTTGCAAATCATCATCCACACCATACAGTTTTGCTACATGCCGAAGGTACTCTTTAATATACATTCCGGTGTACAATGGATTATGTTCAGGAAGATACCCGACCTGTTTTCTGATACCTTTAATATTGTCTTTTGTATTTATTCCGTTAACAAATACGTCTCCCGAATCTTGAGAAAAATATCCGGTCATAATTTTCATCATGGTTGATTTACCGGCACCATTGGGGCCGAGAAACCCGACAATTTCTCCGGTATCTACTCTAAAACTCACCTTATCCAGTGCTTTTTGAGAACCAAAGGTTTTTATGACGTTTTTTGCAAGTAATGACATGAAATAGTTTTTACTGACGATGTAATTTGAAACACAAATATACTATTTATGCTTTAATTTAAGAATTACTGTTTTAATTTGCATACTTAAAAAAGTTTAGGAACAGATACGAAATAAATTATGACAGCATAAGCAACGCTATTTTGCTCTTTATTTGCTTTACAAAATTTGTGAATAGCCGGGCGGTTGGCTATAATTAAAAATGATATTGTTTTTCCGAAGGTTGAGCCTGTTGTTTTGCAAACAGCATACTCAATTTTCTCTTATTTGAGTATTATCTTGTAAAAGCTTATAATCTTCCTATTCAAAAAAACATTATAACTAATTTTGATTTTAAAACAGTATCTATTCCTTACAGACAAGTTATTTTCAAGATAACTTGTATTGCCTTATTTTACAGATAGTTAAAAGCGGTCGCTTTACGAAGTTTGGAAACGCTCTGAAAGAGCAATTTAATGCTGCCCGTTGCAACGGGCCGGGCCCGGAATAAACGAGCATCTTCGCACTGCAAGGCAGTTTATTAATCAATTGCCTTTACAGGCGAGACTATAAATAAATTGAGTAGGCAGAGGAATTGCTTCCCCGTCCTCTCACACCCCCATGCATGCTCTCGCACTTGGCGGTTTCAATTGATAGTTGAACTTTGCATCATTTAATAATCAATTAATAATTGTTATCAAATTCTTTGTCAGGGCTCGTCCTTGTTGCCTTCTGTATTTACATGCCTCACTATGCATTTCAGTCCCTTAATTACAAAAAAACAATCCTCTTTTTACAAAATAATGAAATAAAACAAGTATCTTTGTGGTGTTATATTGAAATAATACAACTGTATAATATCAAAATTATAAATTATGAAAAGGTATTTCACAAATTTTTTATTAGAATGGAAAGAAAGACAGAACCGAAAACCCCTAATTATAAGAGGTGCAAGACAGGTAGGAAAAACGTGGATAACAGATGAGTTCGGAAATGAAAATTTTGATAATTATCTGAAAATTAATTTAGAAGAAAACGAAGAAGCCCGGAAAATATTCAAATCAAATAATCCTGAACAGATTATTGAAAGTTTATCTTTACTTCTCGGTAAATCAATAACAGCAGGGAATAGCCTATTGTTTATTGATGAAATTCAAACTTCGCCCAAAGCAATTGCAGGTTTAAGATATTTTTATGAAAAAATGCCGAACTTACATGTTATAGCTGCCGGTTCGCTTCTGGATCATGCACTCAACGAAATGAAATATTCCATGCCGGTGGGCAGGGTTGAGTTTGCGTACATGTACCCTCTCAATTTCAGGGAATTTTTGTGGGCTTTGGGCGAAAACCAATTAGCCGACTTTCTCGACAACTTCAAGATAAATGATTACATAGCCGATGCAGTACATTTAAAGCTTGTAGGTCTGTTACGCAAATACTTTTTTATAGGCGGCATGCCCGAAGCTGTAAAAACATACAGCGATACAGGCGACTTATTGGAAGTGGAAAGAGTGAGAGAAAATATTTTGAAATCGCTTGAGTATGATTTTGCAAAATACGGCAGCAAAACCGAGCAACAACATTTGGCAACTGTATTCAAACAAATTCCAAAAACTGTGGGCCGAAAACTAAAATATGTCAATATAAGCCGAGCCATAAGACCGGAAGCTCAACGAACTGCTCTTCACAAGTTGGAAATGAGCAGAATAATTAAGCTCGTAAGACACAGTAATTCTGCAAGTTCGCCTTTGGAGTACGGTGCAAAAGAAATTTTCAAACCTCAATTTATTGATATCGGGCTGCTTAATCATCAGTTAAAAGTACGATTGATTGAAAATGAAAAAATTATGACAGCCCACGAAGGAGCATTGGCAGAACAGTTTACAGGTCAGGAATTACTGACGATAAAACCTTATTTTATGGAAAAAGAACTTTTTTACTGGTTGCGAGAAAGCAAGAATTCAAATGCAGAACTTGATTTTTTATATGAACACAATAATCAAATAATTCCTATAGAAGTAAAATCGGGTAAAGCCGGCACTCTAAAATCATTGTATGTATTTGCTTTTGAAAGGAATAAAAAATATGGTATCAGATTTAATATAAACCCACCGTCGATTGAAGATATTGAAACTAAAATCAGAATTAAGGCAAAGAATGAAATTGTAAAATTTAAACTACTATCATTACCTTTGTATTTAAGCTACAGAACAGATGAAATTTTGAATGATGCCAAATTATAATCTAACCCTAAATCACTATCAAGATACTGAAAATAAAATGTTTACTCACAATATATTTTTATTTTAAATTGTGTTCGTGAAAGCTTCGCCGTTCTTTTTGTCCTATTCTTATCCCCCAAAAAAATTGCCGGTAATTGTTCAGCGTAGTTAGCTGCTGCTAAACTATGTCGAGCAGGGGTTCTTTAAACTAAATGACTTTGGGGAGTTGACTCAAATAAAAAAGACCAAAGCATTAAAAAACTTTGGTCTTGTAAAAAAAAGAATCCGTTTATTCTTTTGACAATCCGATGATATAAGCGACTTCAACTATTTTTTTTTCGCCGTTGATTGTAATATTGGCCGTATGCTTCTCTTTTGAAAAGCTAAGCATACCATTTTTCCCTACCGTCATGTCAGACACTGTAGTCCAACCCTCTTTTTCAAATTCTTTTAATATTTTTGATTTTACATCATCAAAATCTTTCTCTGTCTCAACAGAAAAAGTGATCATGCTTCCTTCGCCCGAAGACATTGTACCGGAGCCGGTAATCTTGCCATCAATCACATACACATCATTCGGAAGGTCTTTGGGGAGTTTATTTTCTCCGCCCGAAAAGCTGAGCTCTTCTCCGTCTTTTCCTTTTATTGTAACTTTAGCATCTTCGCCCTCTCCGTCAATCTCAATATCAACATCTTCTCCTGTGGAATTTTTAATAATTTTTTCAGTCATTTTTTCTGCTGCTTTCTCACTATCAATACAAGCATTAAATGATAAAAAAAACAACAATCCCATGGTAATAGCAACCATTCGTTTCATGATTTTATTTTTTAGTTATTTAAACTGCTAAATTACAAAAAATTTAGTCCCCTGAGATCATCTCTTATCTATTTTTTGATATCTTTTTGCTCCGAAATATAAAATATTCTTAATTTTGTTCACTTAATTCATTTTAAATTTATTTTATGGAATTTATTATCGCACTTTTAACGCTTACCTTCTTGGAAATTATTCTCGGCGTCGACAATATAATATTTGTATCTATTGTAACCAACAAACTGCCGGAATCAAAACAGCGAGGAGCTCGAATTCTTGGTCTGGGACTCTCACTCGTGTTCCGCATAATACTTTTAATTGTAATTACTTGGTTAATACATCAACTGACTGCTCCTTTTTTCCCCATGGAAAATATGACGAAAGAAGAAACCCTGCACAAATTAGAAGAATCCACCGGTCTTCTGAATCCGATTAAATACATTTGGCACTCCATAGGCGTAAGAGAACTTATCTTGTTTTTCGGCGGTTTATTTTTGTTAGGTAAAAGTGTCTCAGAAATTCATCAAAAGATGGAAGGTCATACCAAAAAACATGATCACAAAAAGAGCAACAGCTTTCTTAAAATAATTCTTCAAATTATACTCATAGATATTGTATTCTCTTTCGACTCAATACTAACGGCAATAGGTATTACCGAAAATATATATGCAATGGTTACAGCCGTTTCGATAGCCATGGTAGTTATGTTGGTATTTTCCGGAAAAATAAGCAAATATATTGCAGAACATCCCACTTTGGAAATATTAGCCCTCTCATTTCTTATCTTAATCGGGTTCATGCTTATTCTTGAAGGGGTTCATTTCGAAGTTCCTAAAGGATATATATACTTTGCAGTGTTCTTCTCTTTACTTGTAGAGGTTATCAATTTAAAATTGCGCAAAAAAAGAGACCAAAAAATTAAACTTACTCGAAAAGTGAAAGATGATGAATAAACCGATTGTTCGAAAATATACTCACGAGTTTCTCATCGGAAATATAGCATTCGGGGGTCAAAACCCTATTCGTCTGCAATCCATGACCAATACCAATACAATGGATGAAGAGGCTACAGCCAATCAATGCATTCGTATTGCCGAGTCCGGAGCAGACATGGTTCGTATTACTGCCCAAAATGTCAAGACTTCCGAAAAACTTAAAACAATAAAAAAGATTTTGACCGACAAGGGCTACTCCGTCCCCATAGCGGCAGATATCCATTTCAGCCCCAAAGCAGCTCTGAAAGCTGCCGAATATGTTGAAAAAGTAAGAATTAATCCCGGAAATTTTTCCGACACAAAAAAATTTAAACAATTACAGTACTCCGACGAACAATATGCCGGTGAATTACAAAATCTAAAAGAAAAGTTCCTTCCGCTGCTTGATATTTGTAAAAAATATAAGCGTGCCATACGAATCGGAACGAACCACGGCTCGCTCTCCGACCGAATAATGAGCCGATATGGCGACACCCCTAAAGGAATGGTTGAATCAACCATGGAGTTTCTTCGCATCTGCCAAAGTGAAAACTTTCACAAGGTTGTTGTTTCCATGAAGTCGGGAAATCCGTTGATTATGGTTGAAACCAATCGATTGCTTGTAAAAACCATGGAGTCGGAAAACATGCACTACCCCATCCATTTGGGAGTTACCGAAGCCGGCGAAGGAGAAGACGGCAGAATAAAATCGGCCGTGGGTATTGCCACCGTTTTGGCCGATGGCATTGGAGATACCATAAGGGTTTCACTTACTGAGGATCCCGAAAAGGAAATTCCGGTTGCCCGAACTCTGAAAGAAATTATGGAGCTGCCTGTCGGAAAGAAAAACCAAGCCATCTCCGGACAATTTGAAGTCACTCACGAAAAGAGAATTTCCCGATCTGTAAAAACCATCGGAAAAGAGAATACGCCCATTGTTATTGCTGACTTAAGACATCAAAAATTAAGTATTCAGAGTATCATAAATGCCGGATTTTCCTACCGTAAAGAATCCGGTGAATTTCAAAAGTCCGATACATCGGCCGATTGTATATTGGTGAATTCTGATAAACTGCCCGGCAAACTGCCCGAAGATGTAATTGTTGCAACTGACGGAGCTCACCCGGCAAAGAACAAGGCCGGAATAATTCCTTTGTCAAAAGCCCGACAGATTGAAGAGAATAACCCTAAACTGTACTTTGCAGAACTTACTGTTGATGAATTAAAAACAGTAAATCCGGAACAGTTTAGAAACAAAAACATTGTGCTTATCGCAAATATAAACTCCGGACCGGAAAAACCCATCTATAACGGAAGAGAAATTCTACGGTATGTCAAGGAAAATAAAATTCAAAACCCGCTGATATGGCAGATGAAATTCTCGGACAATGCACCTGACTTTATTATAAAGGCTTCCGCCGGAATAGGCGGCCTTATGATTGACTACGGAGCAGACGGCATTCTTATAAACTCCGACACAGAATATAAGGCCGAATACAATACCTTAGGTTTCGGCATTCTGCAAGCTTGTAGATTACGAATTAGTAAAACCGAATATATTTCTTGCCCCTCCTGCGGCAGAACATTATTTGACTTACAAAAAACCACGGCCGAAGTTAAGAAGAAAACAGCTCACTTAAAAGGGTTGAAGATAGCCGTTATGGGATGCATTGTAAACGGCCCCGGTGAAATGGCTGATGCAGACTACGGATACGTGGGTTTTGGAAAGGGCAAAGTGAATTTATATAAAAAGAAATCTGTGGTTAAGAAAAACATTTCACAGGAAAATGCCGTTGATGAACTATTGAAGTTTATTGAATTTGATTTAAACCAAAAAAAATAACCGTTGGAGAAAAACTTGTTAAATCAAATATTTGTTTGTTATTTCATCAATTAGTATATTAGAAGTGCTAAGGAACGGAAACAAAATAACTTCGCCTAACTATCATAATTTATTTCGTATTCGTTCTTATAAACAAAATTTTAAATAAACCCTACAGAAAATATACATTCCGAATGATGCCCAGGATTATAAATCACTTTACAGTATTAATTTCTGTTCTATTGCTTTCAATATCGGGAGTTTCAGCCCAAATTGAGGTAACAGGAATATACCGAGGCGAAAATGTGTATATCCTCAACCCTTTGGCATTGGGAGGTGTAGGATTTTGCATATATGAAGTTCGAGTAAACGGCGAAATTACAACCGATGAAATAAATTCCAATGCCTTTGAAGTCGATTTATCGAGCTTTAACTTTAAGCACGGCGACCAAGTCCACATTGAACTCAACCATAAATACGGTTGTGAACCCAAAATATTAAATCCGGAAGTTCTGGAGCCTAAAAGCACCTACAAATTACAGTCCATCAGTGTGAGTAAAAAGGGCTATCTGACCTGGTCTACCAAAGAAGAAAAAGGGTCTTTGCTCTTTATTGTTGAACAATATCGTTGGAATAAGTGGGTGAGAATCGGGACGATTAAAGGCAAGGGAGAATCGGGCTTAAACCGATACTATAAGTCGGTAAATTTTCACTCCGGAACCAATAAGTTCAGAGTAAAACAAGTGGATTTTACAAAAACTCCTCGCATTTCAAAATCTGCAGAATACCGAAACTTAGCAGCTTCGGTTACATTCCTGCCCGGAAACGCAAAAAAAGCAAAAGAGAAATTAACATTCTCGGCCAAAACAAAGTATGAAATCTACAACCACTACGGAACACTAATAAAAAGAGGTACGGCAAAAACCGTAAACATTTCCGGACTCAAAGACGGCAATTATTTTCTGAATTATGATAATTCTACGGCAAGCTTTATCAAAAAATAGTTGCTTCAGTTTTAAGCTCAGTACTCGCCATTTGCTGACAACGAGTCCAAGCTTCCATGAACACTTTTAAAATGAATATTCTTTAATTTTTCCGTGCAGGAGTTTGACATTACACTATGCCGGAATGTATTTTGTATCGGGTTTTAAATAAGGATTTCGCTGACATACAGCAAGATAGCTATATTTTTTCAGATAAGGTAGCAACTACGAAATATATTTAATATTTTGAATAAAAATTGATTAGAGTTTATTTTGTAGTAAATTTATATTATCTTTGTCGCATGTATATACAACGAAATATCAGCAGACGAAAAAGCGGAAAGGTTTATAAATCAGCACTTTTATGTCATAAATATAGAGAAAATGGTAAGATAAAAACCAAAGTTCTTGCAAATCTTTCTGTTTTACCGGATGATGCTATCCTGTCTTTGGAAAATTCTTTGAAAAAAAACGGACAAGGAGCAACCATTTTTTTAAAAGACATAAGTATTGAAAAAGTCATTGATT
>JAYEIA010000077.1:5698-13099 GCA_034659855.1 Bacteroidota bacterium | reverse complement strand
TCTCCGAATTTCTTCATCTCTGCCACCGGCGACCTATCATCGCCCTCAAGATGTACATAATAATCTTGCAGTTGTGTAATTTTCACAGCCTCTGCTGTTTCATTCATTTCCGTGTTTTGCTCTCTGCCATTCTCTTTTTCTGCGGGTGTGGTATCATCAGTTATTTCCCGTACAGTTCCCTGTGTTTTGGGTTGCTCCTCGTCGGGCTTGCATTGAAACAAAACAATTGAAAGTAAAAAAACCGGTAATAGTTGTTTGGCAGATATCATTTTTCTGAAATTAATAGTTTTGCCCATTATTTGCCCGGGCCGATAAGACATGTTGTGTGCTAATGAATAGAATCGTTTCATAAATACCATTTACAAATTTTGAAAGTGAGTGAAATTAAAATTTATTGAGAATATCCCAACTATTGGTCATTTTCAAATTTGTGAAATTTCTCTTGAAATAAATTGTCAAACTCCTCAATTGAAATATCAACAGCCAAAATTAAAGAATCTTTACGAATTAAATAATTTGTGTATCGTTTTTTTACATTATAAATTTTCCTGACGTTTTCATACACTTCATCATCAAGATAGCAAATTTTCATAACAGGGTACAGTTTGCTTTTTCGGTTATTCTTTTTCTCCGAATCGGGCAGAACAGGTAATATATTTAAGTCGGAATATTTTGTTTGTATGCGGTTCCATTTTGAAAAATAAGCGGTATCGGGTTCCGAATAAAAATACGGTAATATTATCCAAACATATTCCGAATTTCCCTTTAAATTAAAACCAAATTTATCAATTCCGGGAAACTTTTCACCCGGCAAAAGCCGGCTTTTCAACTTTAACTGCTTTTTAAATTTTTTGTAATAATAAGATTTCAAGGCCTCCCCCTTGAAGTTATCTACCAGAATACGTAAGTTTTTATAACTTTCATAATTCAGTAAGCTCTCCGAAGCAATATACGCCGCAACCGGGCTTCTGTTATTTTCATACACATAGCGATACAAAAAGCGTTGTTCTTCAGTGGCTATTTGCATTCTTAGAGAATCCAACTCATTCATCAACAGCGTGTCATTATACTCCCGAGCCGGTATTTTTTGTTTTGCCAAATCCCGGAGTCTTATTTTAAAGGTATTGTTATCCTCCAAAAACATGGCATATTTTTTATGAATTTCTGAGCCGCTTATTTTTACATCTTGAGGTTTATCTGCATCAAAATTTACAAAAATATCCGAATTTTCTGCAAATAAAGAGATAAGCACCTCCCGGCCCTCCAACTGAATATAATACATACGAGGCGACTCAAGTCTAAACTCAGAGAATTCAAATTTATTATTCGTCAACTTACAACGGTCGATAGTTTTAAGTGAATCGTTTTCAATCTTTTGTAACAAAAGAGTTCCGTCGTAATCGCCAAGTATTTTCCCGCTGATTTTTCCTTTTTTTTCAGTATCTAACCAACAGGCCGAACTAAAAATAAACAAAAAAAGTAAAACCCCGATGGTTTGGTATAAATAGAATTGTTTAAGGTTCATCATATTACATTTACAGCACAAAGATAACCGAAAACTATTGACAGCCACAATTCTTCGGACTAATTTAACCGGTTGCCCTTAACAAGCCGTAATACCAAAAATTCAATCATCAGCTTAACTGTCGATACTCAAAGTTACTGCAAATATACAGTCCGGCTTGGCTCGGCGAAATATGAATAAGCCCCCCTACCCCGGATTCATTTTTTAGCTTCTCTGAAAAATTAATATGCTTACAACATAATTGGGCTATACCATACCCCGATGCTCCTTAATTAACTCATAGGCCGCATTAAGTTTCAAAAATTTCTCGGGAGAAATACCGGGGTTCAAGTCCGGATGACAAGCTTTCACCTTGGCTCTGAAAGATTTCTTCAAATCCTTATCCCCGGAGGTTTCCGTAATATCAAGTAACTTACGGGCTTCGATCAGTTCTGTTTCAAATTGTTGCAGATTACCGGTAACTGAAGATTGTTGTTGTTTTTCATTCGGAAAATGTTTGGCTTTTATTTTAAGAAAAAGGCTTTCACTGATGTATAATTCATCCGAAATGAGAAATAATATTTGCGTATGCCTTGGCATGACAGTATTTTCATGCTCTGCAATCTTAAATAATATGATCAAAATTTGCAAGCGATATTTGTGAGACAAATTATTTACATAGATTTTTCCCAAGTCATGAGCCGAAGTGTGCCGACGACCGTGCATCAGTCCCTTCCGAACATCTTCCGAAAACCTATCGCTGTATGCTGAACTTAAATAGTGTATGAGAGCATCCAAACTATCTTCCAATCGAAGATCGGCACTTCTGTAAAACCGCCCGATATAATGAACAAGCACGATTGTAAAATAATGCTCCGGACTAAGGCGGTCTCCCTTGCCCGAAGAATCGGCACTTGCCTGAAGATAAATCGACAAAACAAACAAGCCAAACATAAGCGTGCCTAAAATAAATTCTCCCATGTTGCTGTATTAAGCATACAAAACGAATCTCTTTGTATTTTGTTCAAAATATCTTTCTTAATAATTCATTAAAAATAATAAAATAGTTTTAAATTACTTATTTTCAAATAAATATATTGCTTTTATTACAATTTAAATTTTATTATTTTTCACGAAAGTGCATTTTTTTAACATTTTATAACGCCAACAAGTATAAACATCAAAAAAAGTTCCAATTACAATACATAATGCTTAAATTTGTTCCCGACACAAAATATAGATAACAGGCAAGTTTATATTGCCAAAAAAAAACTCATATGACAGCTGAAAAAAAATTTGCACAAAACTTAATAGATTTTATCCAAGAAAGCCCCGGGGCATTTCAAGCCGTCCGGAATATAAAAGCAGCCTTGTTGCGCGGAGGATTCAAACAACTCAACCGCAGCTCGAATTGGCATATCGAAAAGGAGGGCAAATATTTTGTTACCAAAAATAATTCTTCACTTCTGGCTTTTACAACCGGAACAGGGCAAGTTGAAGAATACGGATACAAAATTATTGCTGCCCACAATGATTCGCCGGGATTGAAAATAAAACCTTCGCCGGAAGTTACTTCTCAAAAAAATTATCTGAAATTAAATGTGGAAACCTACGGAGGTGCCATTTTAAATACTTGGTTGGACAGGCCGCTGTCTGTTGCCGGCAGAATTATGCTTGCAACCGAAAACCCGCTGAAACCGGAAACGAAGTACATTAACATCAAAAAACCGATTGCCGTAATTCCCAATATGGCTATACACCTTAACCGTAAAATTAACGACGGTAAAACATACAATAAGCAAAAAGATATGCAACCCATACTGAGGACGGTTGCTGAAAAATTTGAACATAAAAACTATCTGCTCAAGTTAATTGCAGAAGCAGCCCATACATCGGTTGATAAAATTTTGGACTTCGATCTCAGTTTTTATGAAACCGCCAAAGGCTCTATCATCGGCGAGCAAGAGGAATTTATCTCTGCCGGACGCATTGATGATTTATCCATGGTACATTGCGGTATTGATGCCCTGCTCAACAGCACGGCTTCTAAGGCTACAAATGTGATGATTTGTTATGATAACGAAGAAGTGGGCAGCGGAACAAAGCAAGGTGCTGCTTCACCGTTTGCAAAAGATATACTTAAACGAATTTCTTGGGCATTGAGCAAATCTCCCAGTGCATATTTAAGAGCCAAAACGAATACCTTCGGAATTTCGGCGGATATGGCTCATGCTGTCCACCCGAATATTCCGGAAACGCACGATCCTATTCTACACCCCAAGATGAACAAAGGTCCGGTAATAAAATACAATGCCAACCAAAAATATACAACTGATGCTGAGTCGGCGGCCATCTTTAAGTCGTTGTGCAAAAAAGCCAAGGTGCCTTTTCAGGAATATGCCAATAAATCAGATATTCCGGGAGGGTCAACACTCGGAAGTATTTTAAGCTCTCAGCTTGATATCAGAATGGCCGATGTCGGAAACCCTATGCTCGCTATGCATTCCATCAGAGAGCTCAGTGGTATCAAAGACCATTTTTATATGCGTAAAGTTTTTGGTGAATTTTATAAGCTGTAGAACAATGAGGAGTTTAGTTTAAAAAGTATAAAGTTTTAGGGTTAAAAGTGTTATTTGTCTAATATTCAAATAATTATTAAAATATACTAATTTTGGCTTTAGTTTAAAATGATGTTGTTTTTCCGGAGGTTGAGCTGAGCCGAAACCGGTTTCGAGGCTTGTTTTGCAAACAACATGCTCAACCTCCGGAAATTTTAATAATATCTTGTAAAAGCCTTATAATCATCATATTCAAAAAACACCTCTATTCTAAACTATAGTCCTAATTTTGTCTAATTTGCTGAATATTAAATAATTAACTTTACGGGCTTTCAACTTTATACTTTTTATACTGAACTCATACACTATATCACGATAAGACACAGCCCATGCAACTGAACTTACCCAAATATAAGCTGAGTATAAAGACCAAGGAGGAAAAGTCCTATGTTTTTGACATTATCAGGAAAAAATATATTGTTTTAACCCCCGAGGAGTGGGTACGTCAAAATTTTCTTCATTACCTGTTGGAAGAAAAACAATTCCCCAAAGGACTCACTACGGTAGAACAAAGGCTGAAATTCCACGGGATGGATCGGCGGGCCGATATAGCCACCTACACCAATGCAGGGAAAATTTTGGTTGTTACCGAATGCAAAGCCCCAAAAATTAAAATTACTCAAAAAACATTTGACCAAATTGCTCGCTATAATATGGTGCTGAAAGCCAAATATCTGTTGGTAACAAACGGGCTCAGCCATTATTGCTGCCGATATACCGCAGACGACGAATACACGTTCCTAAAAGAAATTCCGAATTATAAATCCATACAACATGAATTATGAGAAAACTGTCTGCAGATTATGTATTTTCTCCCGAAGGTAAGTTTGTGCCCAAAGCAGTGATTACTGTCAACTCAACCGGTGAAATTATAAACTTCGAAATCCCAACGGGTGATTTTAAAGAGACGGCCGGCTTAGAATATTACAACGGAATATTGGTGCCGGGTTTCATCAATGCTCACTGTCATTCAGAACTTTCTCATATGAAAGGAGTCGTTAGTCCGGGGAAAGCACTCCCCGAATTTATTGATGAAGTGATAAAGAAAAGAAACTCCCCCGATAAGCTCAAAGACAAAATTGCCCGTGCAGATTTAGAAATGAAAGCCGAAGGTATTGTTGCCGTAGGAGATATTTCGAATAATTCAGACAGTTTTGAAATGAAGAAAAACAGCTCCATCTACTATCACACCTTTATAGAGATGTTTATCACCAATGATACAAACATTGCGGGCTTAAAAGAAACAGCACGGCAAACAAAAAAAGCGTTGAACGATTTGCCCGGGAGCTTTGTGCCTCACGCGCCGTACACGGTATCCGACAAATTATTTTCAACAATTAACGAACTCAATGCCGGGGAGTCCAAAGTAATATCAATACATAATCAGGAAACTCGAAGTGAGGATGAATTATTTTTATCTCAAAGGGGCAAGCTGTACGAACAGATGAAAAAAATTGGGTTCAATTACAAGGATTTTCATTTTACGGATAAAAACTCATTACAATCAACACTGCCCAAATTAGCAAAAGATAAAAATATACTGCTTATACATAATTCATATACGCAGGAGGCCGACATAAATTTTGCCGAGAACTATTCCGATTCCGTTTATTGGGTATTTTGCCCGGCATCCAATTTGTACATTGAAAACCAATTGCCGAACTACCCCCTGTTTTTCAATAAAAAACTAAAGACTTGTATCGGAACCGACAGTTATGCCTCAAACACAAAGTTGTCTGTTATTCATGAACTGAAAATTATATCCGAAAATTATCCGGAAATTGATTTGGCCAAACTCATAAATACGGCCTGCATCAATGGTGCAAAGGCATTAAATATTGAACATAAATACGGCGACTTCAGTATAGGTAAAACTCCCGGTATAAACTTAATTACCGGTATTGATTATAAAACAATGTCTCTCTCATCGGAAAGTGATGTTGAGGCGTTGGTATAATTAATCTCCTTAATTCAAATAAAATTTTGTAGCTTACAGTCTAAGTCAGAATAAACCATAAACTAAAGACCTGAAAATGGATACAAAAACAAGCAATTTGCCGGATTTAACTTGGAGTGAATTTAAGCTAATTATTAGTTCTAATTTGCCTTATGAAAATAGAAATGCGGGTTGCACGGTTTTGTCGCAGAAATTTTTGAAGAGGCAAAAAACCCGGCCTATGAAATGACCATTGACTTCGGCTAATACGGAACCCGAAAAACCTCCGCTCAGATTACCGACTTATACGGTCACAAAGAGTTGATTGGAAAACAAATTATAGCCATAATCAATTTCCCTCCTAAGCAAATTGCAAATTTCATGAGTGAATGTTTGGTGCTTGGCAGTATCGGAACAAATAATACAGTAACACTTATCCGACCTGAGCAACAAATGGATAATCCGGAGCAAGCTGACCCCTCAAAAACGGAATGAGAATAGGATAAATCAAACGATATAAAACAAAAAAATCCAATTTGATACCTGAAGAAAAGAGATATACCTGTTTCTTATTTCAATACTCATCCGAACTATTCCGTACGGTGTTGAAACATCACAGCTTGGCTAAACGGCGTTTCAATACAGTTAAAGTTTTATTATATGTTTTTCATCTGATCCAGGAACTTTATTAAGTCTTCATGGTCATCTGTTAATTTGTTCCAAATCTCATCACATTGATAATCATCCGCCCTTTCTTTCACGACGAGTTTCCCTTCGGAAATTTTCATACTGCCATTTTCCAATATTCTGATAGTTTTTGTTTCGTAATTATAGGTTCCCGGCATAAATTGAGTAATTCCAAATTTGTCATTATCCTCTTCTAAAACAGGAGTAGGATTAATGCCTAATTGAAAACATTTTCCTTCATTTTTAAATACAAGAATTTCTATAGTACTCTCCTTAGCACTATAGGTTCTATTGCCAATTGAAAGTGTATTTTCTTGATCGGGCGATTCAGTTCGATCTTCTAATACCCAATATCCAAGCAGTTGCTCTATTTTCATGTGTCCTCTCTTTTGAATTATATATAACGGTTTGTGTATAAAGCATTGGGCATTTCAAAGCACTTCACTTTCAGTTTACCCTATATTTTATTTATAGCTCTAAATCTTAACTTAACAGCTTGTTGCCCAACTACTTACATGCTTTGTTGAGTGCTTTTATTTATTCCGGTGAATATATTCTTTCCTGATGTTTTCTACATCCTTTTCTTTTAAATCAGTCAATTCCATAATAGTTTTATTTGAATAGCCTTTGCTAATCATTCTTATCGCTATTTCTTT
>JAYEIA010000077.1:0-5598 GCA_034659855.1 Bacteroidota bacterium | reverse complement strand
TATTTGTTACTTTATTATTCACTCTTTTAAACTTTAATTTATTATTCTATAACAAATATACAACATTTTCAATTTATCTCTATCTTTATTAAAAAGCACTAACTTTGACATAATCACTTATTGACCAATGATTTACATACTTTGTTAAGGGCTTTTTATGATTTTTTCATTGCTAAATCATACAAATATTCAGGCGATAAGTCGAGTTCATTTTCCCAATTTAACGTCCAACTTCCTAATGTGAATTTTTTAAAATAATCAACGTTTCTTAATGGTTCAAATATTTTTCTTTTATCATCAAAAATTGTTGCTTTTAAATCGACCATACCTTTTTTCCCATTATCAAAATTTAGCATAATGAAATAGTCTTTGATGTATTCCGCTTTTGTTACACTTATAATCATAACTTTTATTTTAATGGTTCAATTTTATGATAATCTCCACTTTCTGCAATGGACTTCCAATTTTCAATTAATTCATCTTTATGAATTTCTAACCATTCAAAAATTAATTTCAATGCTCTTTTAGGCATCTTTCCTTCTACAATTCCGCCTTCAATTGATATTTACACTTTAAATCCTTGATATTCAGCGTGAAAATGTGGTGGATTATGTTCGTTGAAGAACATTTTAATTATTATTCCGTAAAATCTACTTATTTCGGGCATAGTACAAAAATACAAAAAAATCAGATACCACAAGTATGATATCTGACTTTTGTATTTATAATTCAGACTTCGTCTGCTTTATTATTTTTGGTTATCTATATAGTTATGTTTTAATGAATTATTATGCCGTGTGATATAATTGTACGAATTTAGGTGTAACTTGCTGATTTACATTAATGATTTGTTTAAAATTGTCCAAAAATAAATATCAAAGCAGACGAAATCTGTAATTATTATTTCATTCCAATCATATTTTTTGCAATTCGATTTAATAGTCCTTTTAGCTCTCCTGCAAAAATTATTTTCACATTACTGTCATTACTCGTGAGTTCAACATTCACATCTTTAGCTTGAATCATCATTATATTAAATTTTACCCACATTACAATGTAGTAGTATTCAAAGTAACAGCCAAATACAATCCCAATTTTCTTTGCCCAAATACTATTGACAAGCTGTAAGCTCTGAGTACAAGCAAAGTATAATCTCTACCCCTGTCCGCCGGTGGCTACAACCTGTTGTTCCTCAATAAACTACAGCTATCATTCCATTAAATTTACTACCGCAACTCTATAATTTATTTTGATTTGTCAGAAGCTACATGTATTTTTGGCTTACGAATTTATATATCATTATACTTTAAACGGTTAATAATTTTACTCTTACAAAAAGAGTGTATTTAAGGTATTGTATCATTAAATAATTAAACCATTTAAAGTATACATCATATTCAATTATCCGCCAAGCAAATACTTGCCGGTAAAATATTTAAGACTCCCGATAATGAAAAAATTAACAACACTTTTTTTGACCCTGTTTATTTTAATAACAGCTTATGCTCCGGCAACTGCTCAAATAAATTTTGAGGATTATTTTTTTGATAAAACATTACGAACCGATTACACCATAGGCGGAAATAATGAAAAGAGCCATCTTTATTTTGTACAATTTAAGGAAGAGCCCTACTGGGGCGGCTCTCTAGTAAATTTAATTGATACATTTAATTACGGAGATTACAGAGTACAGCTTTTTGACAGTACGCAGAACAAACTAATATACTCCCGAGGTTTTTCCAACCTTTTTGTGGAGTGGCAAGATACGAAAGAAGCTCGCCAAACCCCCCGAAGTTTCTACGAATCCGTAACTACCCCCTACCCTAAAAAACCGGCCGTTTTAAAAATCCAAGAACGGCAATTTGACAACGCCTTCAAAACCGTCTTTACGCTTCAAATAAAGCCGGATAACATAGCTATAAAGAAAGACAAACAAACCCGTTTCGAAACGACAAGAATTCACTATTCCGGAGACCACCACAAAAAATTGGATGTGGTTATTATTCCTGACGGATACACCATAAATGACTCCGTAAAATTTATTGAGGACTGCGAACGATTTGCCGATTACTTTTTTGAAGTTGAACCATTCAAAACCCATAAAGATAAAGTAAACTTTCATGCGGTAAATGCCTGGTCAGAAGAATCAGGAACAGATATACCCGGTAAAGATATCCGGAAAAATACAATTCTTGATTCTCATTTTTACACCTTCGGAACAGAACGTTATTTAACCACTCAAAATATAAAAACACTAAGAGACCTGGCGGCTTATACTCCCTACGACCAAATTTATATTCTTGTCAATACGCCCAAATACGGCGGCGGCGGAATATATAATTATTATAATCTTTGTTCGGCCGACCACAAACTATCCGGGCCGGTATTTACCCATGAATTCGGTCATGCTTTTGCTGCTCTCGCCGATGAATACGCTTACGGGTTCGAAACCGCCGAAGAATTATATAATATGTCCGTTGAACCTTGGCAAGTAAACATCACCAACCTTGTAAATTTTGAAGAGAAATGGATTGATTTAGTCAAAGAAGACACGCCTATTCCGACAAGAGAAACGCATAAATTCAAGAATATTATAGGAGCCTTCGAGGGAGCAGGTTATGTAAAAAAGGGAATATACCGCCCAATGCAAGATTGTAAAATGCATTCTAATAACACCAATCAGTTTTGCCCCGTTTGCCATAAGGCCGTTTTGGATTTACTGCTGTTTTATTCAGAATAACAATAAGTTTAAAAAGTTATAAAGTAGAAAGTTTATAAAGTTAAAGTGCTAAAAATAAGGATTTTAAGTTATTTGTGAAATAATTTATAAAACCCTGAAAATTAAGCATATAGATTGTTTTACTAAGATAAAACATACGAGACCGGACTCAAAGAGATATTATTAAAACGTTTGGAGATTGAGCATGTTTTAGTGTGTCCGTTTGCTGAGAAACTATGTGCATGACATGTAGATACCGTTTTTATTTCAATATTCACTTAAAGATCAAAAAAAATAACACGGCGTCCCAACTATTGTTCCACCGTGTTATTTGCCTTGACATTCTTTGATCGAATAAATTACATTTTTATAACCTCAACAAACTTGCCGCCTTGACTTGCACTAATTGTGGGGTCGTACATAGCTTCACAATGTACCGGAGGCAACCAAAACTTACCGACATAGCTTGCATTAAGCATAACGGTATATGTTACTGATTTATTTCTCCTTAAATCAAAATAAGTATAAACACGATCGTCTCTTATATCTTGATAGTCCATTGGTGAAGAAGAAGAATAACTGTAATCATACATGCGGCTGTTAATAATTTCCCAACCTGACGGAAACATCTGACTCAAAGCCAATTCATGATAATGACTTTTACTGCCCGGGTTGGTAATACTTACCTCGGCTATAAAATCAGTGCCTTGAGTTATTCTGTCGGGCGACAACCTTTCGCCACCGGGCAATTTATAGTTCACAGAAATACTTAAATCATGTGATTCATTGACAGATTTTCCGATATCCGGCTTGCCTTCCAAAAGAACGCTTGCATAGAGAACTCCTTTGGAACGGTTCTCAAATTTCAACTGATAAGTTTTGAGTTCCTCCAAATTCAACTCTATTTGTGCAATAGTTTTATTAATGTTCACTTCCTTTGTTTTACCATTCACAGCATACGAAAACTTCAATGACTTTGATTTTGCAAACTTATCAATGTATGCAGAAATAGCAACCAAAGCATAAGCGGTGGTTTGTGTACTAAAATATTTATCAGAAGACAACTCAGCAGCAATCGTCTTCAGCATTTTGAAAGCTCCGTTATTATCATTAGTCAATGTCATGGTTTCCAATATCATAGATTGGTCTCTGAGGTCGGAGCCATAGGTATAAAATAATTCTCTGTACGACGCAATATTATAGGACAAATTATGTGTCAGTTTTTCCGCCGTTTTCCGTTTTCCCGAAATATAATAAGCGGCTGCTAACCTCCATTTGGCAGCCGTTGACAGGCTTTTTGATTTCAATCGGTTCATGGACGAACGCTCCGGCTTACCCGAGAGAGCTAAGGTGTATAACCTGTAGGCTTGCATAAGTTGAGAGGACGGGCCCCTGTCGGTCCAATTCCGGGCTTCATTTGACTGGAAATCTCTCCACTTGCTGATCATCTGCGGATTAACCGGATAGCCTCTTTTATTGGCTTCAATTAAGAAATGCCCGGCATAATTGGTTCCCCAAAGTGAAGCATCTCTGCCGCCTTGCCAATATGAAAATCCGCCGTTGGTTAACTGAAATTTAGAGTACTTCTTAAGAGAGGTCTTTATGTTGTGTTCTGTTTCAGACTTCTGTTCGGAGGTAAGTTTTGTAATATTGGCTAAAAACAATTGCGGAAACACAGATGATGTTACTTGCTCAATACAGCCGTGGGGGTACCTTATCAAATATTTTAATCTTGAATCCAGATTAATTGCCGGAATAGATGAAACTTCCAACACCGCTTTATTTGTCCCTTTAATACCGGGCAATTCAAAGGACTGCTTCCATTTTTTGTGATGCTCTGTAACCTCACTGTACACCTGATTGACTACCGGGTTCGGATTTTCAACATCTATTTCAATTTCTTCCGTTGATTTTTCTTTACCGGAAACAGCCGTTATTTTCACCTTTGCTATACCGGTTACCGGCAGAACTTCGATATCAAACGCAATGTTTTGCTCTCCGTCTTCAGTAAAAGAAACTGTTTGACTTGGACTGCCGATGACTTTTATATATTTATCAGTAGTAATCGTAACCTTTGCAGATTTAATATTATCCTTCATGGCAAATAGGGTTACCGGAAGTTTTAGTTTTTCTTTTGGCCGTAAAACTCTGGGCAATGTAGCCGTAACCATCAACGGTTTTATAACGGGAGTCGTTTTTTCCGCCGAACCGTAAGCCGTATTGTTTCCGGCTACAACCATCGTTCTGACCGCTCCGATATATTTCGGAATTTTGATGGTATGCGTCTTACTTCCTTTTTGCAAAGTAAACGGACCCAAGAACTTAACCACAGGTTTAAATCGCTTAGCCTTTTGTTTTTGCTCTCTGTCGATATTTGCACCACCTCCGATTGAAAGTAAGTGTTCTGCTTTTCCTTTTTGTGCTCCGATAACTAAATTAAAAATATCCCACGTTCTGACACCCAAAGCCTCTTTCGCAAAAAATTCATCGGCAGGATTGGGGGTTTTGAAATTGGTAAGCCCCAAAAGTCCTTCATCAACCACGGCCAAAGTATAGGTCATCGGATTATTATTCTTTTCTGAGACTTTGATACTTACTGTTTGTTCAGAGCGTAACTCTTTCGGCATTTCAATTACAGGATTCAAGATGGTGTTCTTATCTTCAACATTCAAGGGCATAACTCCGTACATGCGTATAGGCAAATCATTGGCTGTTTGCATATATTCCTGCAACAACGTGATATGAATGTAGGAGCTGCTGGTGCTGATATCGTTGGTACTGATGATTTAGTAGCTGATATTAAAGCTGGAATTTTTAACTTTGACATTGTTGTTGCTGCACCAGACTGTATGGGTCTCGTTGGGCAAATCGGTCGTATT
>JAYEIA010000076.1:0-13326 GCA_034659855.1 Bacteroidota bacterium | reverse complement strand
CTAAAATAAAACATACGTTTTAGACCGGACTCTATAAAGAAATAACAGAAAAAATAATATATACTTTGTAACGGTTAATAATTTGACTTTTACAAAGAGTGTATTTGTTGAATAGCAAGATATTGTATCATTAAATAATAAAACAATTTAAAGTATAATTCTCAAAAAAAATAAAAATGAAAGGAATAATATTGGCCGGCGGCTCAGGAACCAGACTTTACCCAATTACAAAATCAATTTCGAAACAAATAATCCCTATTTATGATAAACCAATGATTTATTACCCGCTGTCAAATTTGATGATGGCCGGAATTCGGGAAGTTCTTATTATATCCACCCCCCGAGACCTGCCGATGTATGAGAATCTGTTCGGAGACGGTAATCAATTGGGCATGAATATAGAATATAAAGTACAACCTTCGCCCGATGGGTTGGCTCAAGCGTTTATCTTAGGTGAAGACTTTATCGGAAATGATTCCGTAAGCTTAATTCTCGGGGATAATTTATTTTTCGGACACGATTTCAGTAAAGTCCTTCAAAAGTCTGCTCAAAATGTAAAAGGAGCTACGGTATTCGGATATTATGTCAATGAACCGAAAAGATATGGTGTTGTTGAGTTTGATAATAACGGAAATGTTATATCTTTGGAAGAGAAGCCGGATAATCCAAGATCAAATTATGCGGTAACCGGTTTATATTTTTATGATAACACCGTAGTTGAAAAAGCAAAACAGTTAAAACCCTCAAAGCGCGGAGAATTAGAAATTACAGACTTAAACAAAATGTACTTAGAGGAGCAAAGTTTAAATGTAGAATTACTGGGAAGAGGTTTGGCATGGCTTGATACAGGCACACATGAGAGTTTATTGAAAGCTTCTGACTTTATTGCGACTATAGAATTTCGTCAGGGATTAAAAATTGCCTGTATAGAAGAAATTGCTTTTTCCAAAGGGTATATCGACAGAGAGCAACTTCGATCGCTTGCACAAGATATGAAAAAAAACAATTACGGAGAATATTTAATGAAGATTGCCGACAATCAAATAAAAACATTTAACTATTAAAAATTATGAGGATTCAAAAGACAACCATAAAGGATTTATTAATAATAGAACCTCAATATTTTGAAGATGAGCGGGGTTACTTTTTTGAAAGTTACAACAAACGCAAATTCTATGAAATGGGCTTAAATTACAATTTTGTTCAGGACAATCAATCCTACTCACAGTTCGGGGTTATCAGAGCTCTCCATTATCAATTAAATCCGCATAGTCAAGCAAAATTAGTCAGGGTTTTAAAGGGGAAAATTTTAGATGTTGCTGTTGATTTAAGAAAAGGATCTCCCTCATTCGGAAAAACTTTTTCAGTTATATTGTCAAATGAAAACAAAAAACAGTTGCTTATACCGGCCGGTTTTGCTCACGGATTTTCTGTTTTGAGTAATGAAGCCGTTGTATTTTATAAATGTGATAAATATTATGAAAAAGAATTTGAACGGGGTATCATATATAATGACAAAACTTTGGATATAGATTGGGCAATTGAAGCCGGTGAGAGCATTGTATCTCAAAAAGATAGAGGGTTAGCTGTATTTGAAAAGGCCGAAATGAATTTTGAATAGTAATAAATTTTCATTTGGTGCGTTATAAATTAAAATTTCAATATTTCCCTTTTTGCATTAAATTTGCATAAATAAATATGTTTAAACTAAATAAATTAATAACTATGAAGCTATTTACATTTTTGTCAGCAATACTACTATTAACCGGTACTGTTTTCGGACAAGAGGGATTAAAGCCTCAGATGGTTTTGATTGAGGGCGGTTCTTTTATTATGGGGAGCGGTGCCAGCAACAATCAGGATGAAAAACCACTACATACGGTTAATTTGAAAAGTTTTTTTATGAGTAAATATGAGATTACAAATGCTCAATACATTCGATTCTGCAAAGTTACAGGAAAAAAAGAACCGGAAGGAAAACCACTTCAGGCCGTTATAAATATTAGCTGGGAAAATTCAGTACAGTTTTGTAATTGGTTAAGTTTAGTCGAAGGCTTAGAAAATGCTTATGACATAACTCGTGACAGTAGTAAATTTTCTGTTGATTATAATCGCGAAGCCAACGGCTACAGATTGCCGACCGAGGCTGAATGGGAATATGCTGCTCGCGGCGGTATTAAATCAAAATATTCTGCTTACAGCGGAGGAAATAACCATAATGAAGTTTCTTGGAATAAGAATAACTCCGGAAACAGACAGCATGAAGTCGGACAAAAACAACCTAATGAACTGGGAATATATGACTTAACAGGAAACGTGAGAGAGTGGTGTTGGGATTACTATGAGCCGAATTATTATTCTAATTCAGAAGAAAATTCTCCCACAGGGCCGGAATCAGGTGTTGAACGTGTTGTTCGAGGCGGCCACTATATGTGCCGAACTGTAGAATTGAGAATACTCAGACGCTCAAGAGCTGTTTCGAGCGACGATGAGGGTTTGGCCGGAATCCGATTGGTAAGAAATCAATAATATTCATTCTTGGGATTTGAAGAATACCAAATTTTTTAAAATTATTAAACGAAGGCCGATTGAATAATCGGTCTTTTGTTCATATTTGATATATGAAACAGACACAATCTGAATTTAATGCTGTTCGCAAAAATATAAATGAGCGAATTAAGTTGATTCATGAAAACAGGGTAGGGCTAAGCCTGATTTTGGACAGAATGGGAAACCCCGCCAATGCAGGTATGATATTAAGAATTGCCGATGCGGCAAGAATCAGAGAAGTTATATTTTTTCAACCCGCTTTCGATATATATTCCGAAAAACTAAAAAAATATTCCAGATCGACCACAAAGTATGTAAAGTTTTCAGAAATCAATTCAGCAGCAAAAATTAAAGAAAAAGTAAATAATGCCGGTTTTGTTGCACTTGAAAAAACAAATAAAAGCATTAATTATCAAGAGTTTATCCCCGGTAAAGAGATTTTCTTAGCCGTTGGTTCTGAAAAATTCGGATTATCCGAAGACCTGTTAACATTAACCCAAAGTTCTTTACATTTACCGACTATGGGAGTAAATACTTCTATAAATGTAGCGACAGCAGTAAGCCCCGTAGTATTTTATTTGGTTAATAAAATGCAAACTATACTTTAAATGCAGACTTCGTCTGTTTTAATATTTTAAATTGCTGTGCTCCTTTAATATAAAGACTGCTATATGATTTTGCAATATAATTGGACGCAGGCATTGTCTAAAAAAAAACAAACACCTGATAGTGAGATGGATGGTGGTAGATGTGAATTTGTTCCAAAATATATTTTGTCAGGTGTTCAGGCATTTGCAATTATACACAATGTTCATTTTTTTATATTAAAACAGACGAAGTATGAAATGGTATAATTATTTAATAATACAATACCTTGCTATTCAACAAATACACTCTTTGTAAAAGTCAAATTAAGCCCTAAGGGCTATTTATAGTTGCTTACGCACTTGTACAAAAGTCTGTTAATAAGTAGGTTGCCAATAAGTAAATATACAAATAATTCGGCTCTTTCTTAACAAGCACTTATTAACCGTTTAAAGTATATTTAGGAACGAATACGGAATAAATTATGACAGCGTAGGCAAAGTTATTTTGTTTCCGTTGCTTAACTACTTTATTGAAAAGAAAAGGCTATAGTTTAGAATAGAGGTGTTATTTTGAATATGATGATTATAAGGCTTTTACAAGATAATATTCAAATTTTCGGAGGTTGAGCGAATCCGAAACCCGTTTCGGCTTCGCTCAACCTCCGAAAAAGCAACGTCATTTTAAACTATAGCCAAAGAAAATTAAAAAAAAAGAAAATTATGAAAAACTTTACAGCATACAATCCCGTAAAACTCCATTTCGGAAAAGACGTTACCGACAAAATTGGAAAATCTGCCAAACGCATGGGAAAAAATGTATTGTTGATATACGGCGGCGGTTCGGTTGTAAAATACGGTTATTTTGACATTATAATGCATCGCCTGAAACAGGAAGGTTTAAACGTTGTAGAATATGCCGGTATTAAACCAAACCCAATTTTAAAAAATGCAGATGAAGCAGTAAAACTTGCCGATGAGCAAAACATTGATTTGATTGTTGCCTTGGGCGGAGGCAGTGTGATTGATACGGCTAAATACGTTGCCGTAGCAGTTCCGGAGAAGCTGAAAGTTTGGGATATTGTGAAAGGAAAATCTAAGCCGACAAAAGCATTGCCGATTATCAGTGTTTTGACTTTGGCTGCAACCGGTACGGAAATGAATCCCTTTGCAGTGATTCAGAACCAAGAGACGAAAGAGAAGTTGGGCTACGGCTCTGAATTAATGTACCCCAAAGAGTCATTTTCAGACCCACAATTTACATATAGTGTCCCCAAGAATCAAACCACCTACGGTATTGTTGATTTAATAGCACACTCCTTGGAGAATTTTTTCGGTGCAGGTGATTCTCCGCTTACCGATCGTTTTACAGTTTCTATAATAAAAGAGGCCATGGAGTATGCTCCAAAATTGTTGTCCGAACCGGAAAACTATGAATACAGAGCCAATGTTATGTTCCAAGCAACTACTGCTCTCAACGGAATGACTGCCTGGGGAAAGTCCGGGGGTGATTGGGGGGTACACGGCATTGGACATACTCTCTCAGCCTTGTATGACACAGCTCACGGCGCCAGTCTTTCGGTGGCCTACTTAGCATGGTTTAAACACTTTAAAGAGAAGCAGCCCGAGCGATTTCAAAAATTGTCGAGCCTATTATTCGGCATGAAAAATGTTGATGAGATGATCCAAAAATTTCAAGAATTTTTCAAAAAAATAGAGGCTCCGATTTGCATGGCTGATATTGACATTGACGGCTCAAAAAAAGAGGAAATTATTGAGCTGATGAAAGACACTATGGTCAACGGAATGAATTTCAAAATGGATGTATCAGATTATGAAGCAATAATAGATTTGATGTATTCATAAACGATTGGTACAGGCTGTAATTTTAAACTCGGAGTTATGCTTCTACTTTAAATGATTTAATTATTTAATGATATAATGATACAATACCTTGCTATTCAACAAATACACTCTTTGTAAAAGTAAAATTATTAATCGTTTAAAGTATAGAAGTCATGTTGAAATTTATTTAGGAACGGATACGAAATAAATTATGGTTAGGCTAAGTTATTTTGTTTCCGTCCTTAGCAATAAATAAATTTTCTTCTCCGGTGTGTCTAATATCAATAAGATTTACACAGCACAGATTTGTAAGTATTTCTCCGGCTTTATGTTCAGTAATTCCGGCGTAGGCTATATATTCTTTTAAACTGATACTTTCGTGAATATCCAAGTAGGAGAGGAGAAACCGTTCTGATTCCGAGTATATTATTTGTACGGATTCCTTTTTTTTCAATTTTTGCCAGACCCTAACTTGTATAGGGTCTGCTATTCTGTTTTTATCTCCCGTTCGAATGTATGCCCGAAGAATACCTTTTGGGTCAGGAGCCCAATAGGGTACTTGATGACCTTTTTTTACCACAACTTCCAACACAATTTTTCCTTTGTAGTTGTGCGAAATAAAGTGAATCGGAACTTCCGGTTTGGTGTGCAATTGTGAGGCCGCCTCAACCATATGCTTTTCTTCGGTGCTAATAATCCCCTTAACTTTGCCGTTGTCTTTTACGCCGATTAAAAGTCTTCCGCCTTTGGAATTGGCAAAAGCCGATAAGCTGCGAGCAATTTTTTTGGAACTGTCTATCTCAAATTTAAAATCTTGGCCTTGATGTTCTCCCTCTGCTATGCACTTATCTAAATAGTCAACCGAGCTTTGCTTAGTCATGGTTTTTTATTTTTCGGAGTACAAAAATAAGAGTTTCGAACAAAACACAAAAATAAACCTAAGCCAGCAACCAATCTAAAGCAGCGTCTCTGGAGAAGAAAATTTCATGTTCGTAGTTTCTTTGTTTTAGTTTTTTTTCTGCCAGCACCGACAAGGCTGTTTTTTCGGTATTTGTATGAACAACACCTGCCCTTACTTTTTTATAACTCGAGAGCGCATCTACTAATTTTTTTTCTTCCTGCGGATCATTCTTTTTTAAAAGTTTGTAATCGGCATTTTCCGGGTCAACAAGAAATTTAATGTATTCAATTTCCGGATATTTTTCCTTCAGTTTGTATATGGTCTCGGCAACTTCTCCGTATGAAACGACATCTGAATATATGAATTCAAAAAAGTCCTCCTCTTTGTGATATTTATAGCTTACCATTGTGTTGATTTTTCTATATTTTTAAAAAAGTAATTCGACAATTTTACTCATTATTTCTCCGGCTTTTCCTTTGAGAAAAATATCTGTTATACTATCGGTGTATGCTGTTCTTTCCGGATTTATCTCAATTATTGTTACCCCGTTTTGTTTGGCATGTTGCGGAATAAGAGCCGCCGGAACAACAACACCCGACGTACCGATAAGAATAAAAACATCCGCATTTTCAGCTTCCTTGACCGAAAGGCTGTAGGCATCTTGGGGTATGGGTTCTCCGAAAAAAATAAAATCAGGACGCAGTACACCGTTGCACTTAGAACATTTGGGCGGTATAGTTTGCAATATTCCATCCGATGCATGCACTTTTTCGCCGCAGTCCATACAGCTCAATATTTGAGCATTACCGTGAAATTCAATCACCGTCTTGTTGCCTGCTTCTTGATGCAGGTTGTCTATATTTTGGGTGATTACTGCATTGAGTTTATTATGCGTTTCCATTTCTGCCAAAGCCAGATGAGCGGCATTGGGTTTGGCTTCAGAAAAATAATTAAAAAATACTTTTTTTATCACTTTCCAACTTTCGGCCGGTGAACTTTTAAAAAAATTCATTTCCAATATTTTAGGATCTTCTTTAGTCCAAAGCCCCCCTTCACCACGAAATGGAGGGACTCCACTTTCTATTGAAATGCCGGCACCGGTAAAAGCTGTAATATGTTTTGCTTTATCTAAAGCTTGTACTGCTTTCTTTAAATTAATATCTGTAAGGTCTAACATAAGTAATGAGTAATTAATAATTAATAATTTTACTAACGCCTGAAATACAGGGCTGAACAAAACATAGAAGTGTCGTTTTTATTTGTTCAACGACTTAATATGTGCTGTTCAAATTATTTATTTTTTT
Organism: Bacteroidota bacterium; assembly: GCA_034659855.1. Taxonomy (GTDB): domain Bacteria; phylum Bacteroidota; class Bacteroidia; order Bacteroidales; family JAADGE01; genus JAYEIA01. Next base: position 6,142 of record JAYEIA010000076.1, on the reverse strand, counting down.
CTTCCAATTCTTTTAAACGTTTTTCATACTCATATATTGTTTTATTAAAATGCTTTTTAAGTTCCTCTATTTCTTCACGATACGCCTCTTCTGTTTTATTCTTATTTAACAGTTTTCGCTCTTTGTCCGATATTGGAAAGAGGTTGTCGGCCTTTTTCCTTTTCAGTAAAACAGCAAACTTTAAAAAATGGCTGCCTGCCGAAAATGTATTTGTCGGGGCAAATCCTATGCGGTATGAATAAAATAAATTGATTTTTTCGGTAAGTGCCGTTCCGCATAATACAGCGAGCGACAGATCTGAGTTATATGTTAAGCCGGCAAAAATATTCTTTTTCCAATCCCAAACAGTACTTGCCGCATAATTAACCCCCTCATTCAAATCTTTGGGGTATCCTTTGACCAGTCCCCCAATTCTTAGGCGAGAATTTTTGTTTAATTCGAAAAGGTATGAACTGTGAAAGCCTATCGGAATAGCTTTGGATGAAGAAACTCCCGAGCCGAAATCATTTGAAATCAGTTGCTCGGAAAAGACTCCGAGTATTATGTTCGAGTAGGACCAAGCTATACCGGCTCCTGCTTGCCAATGGTTTCCTTTCAGGCTTCCGAGTTGAATAAGAATGGGGTCAACAAAGTTACTTTTAATGCCGGCTTGGTTATATGCACTGTATATATATTTTGTCGAAAGGGCAAAATACAAATTGGAGTTTGCCCCGGTTTTAACAGAACTGCCCAAACTGCCGGAGGCGGAATAGCTCACAAAGTTTCCGGATGAAAACCGGCCGATATTAAAAGCCCCGGCTAAGTTTTTATGAATCGGGCCACTGATGTTGAAATTAAATAGGGTTGGGCTGCCGCTTAAAGTTACCCACTTTTGAACAATATCCGCATTTAGAACGGTATTGCCCGAATATCCGGCCAAAGCCGGGTTTAATCCTTGTTTATCAATCGTGAAAAAGGTAGGGGTTTCGGGAAATTGTTGGGCATAGGCTGAGCTGTCTGTCAAAAACAGAGATATTGTCATTGCAATATATTTGAACAGCTTTATCATTGTATTCTGATTATATCTACAAAACCTGTTTTGACAGGCATATTCGGTGTTTTAACAGAGTAATAATATGTCCCGGTAGGCAATGGGTTTCCTTGGTTTGAATCTCCGGACCATGCATTGTTGTAGTTCGTATTTTTATAAACTGAATTTCCGTTTGTATTAAATATTTCAATACTGCAGGGCGACAGATCGTCAATATTTTTTATCATCAGAACCTCATTTATTCCGTCATGATTTGGGGTTAAAATATTATTCTCCACCTGAATTCCGGGAAGGTTTTGATTGTCATTTCCCGACAAAACGGTAAAACTTGTTGATACTGAACATTGGGTTTCGCTGAATAAAACGGTTACCTGATAAGTTCCGCTTGATGAGAGGTAAAAGGGGTTGTCGGTTGAGTTGTCCGACCATAGGATTTCGTCAAAATCTCCGGAAATTTCCACATAATTTTGCAAGGATAAATCAAATGTATCCGACGGAATATTTAATTCAACCATGGGCAGAGGATGAATAATTAGGTTTGCAGAAAATGTATCGGAGGCTTCTCCTTGATATGCAATAAGTGAAATGCTGTAATTTCCCGGCAGGCTGTATATATGGGCCGGGTTTTCGGAATAGGTCTCAAAATCGTCTCCAAAGTTCCATTTGACATAGTCGTAATTTATCGAAGTATTATTGAGACATACGGTATCGTCGGAACAAAATTCATTGGTCTGATTACAAAATGAAAATTCGGCGGTTTGGGCTGTCAGTGTATTGACAAAAAAAGTAATGCCGACTATTAGAAATATAGGATTTATTACAGACTTACAGTTCATAAATTATAACATTTCTGCCGATGAATTTATTCAAATATAAAGGTAATGGTTTAAAGGAACGGAAACAAAATAACTTCGCTTACACTATCATAATTTATTTCGTGTTCCTAAGCTGCAGTATTTTTTTGACCGACAAACTATTTTTTAATATAAATTACGCCTTTCTTATTAAATTTTGAAACTAAATTACTCAAAATACCTTCGTGCCGACCAATAATCAGTGCCCCGCCTTTTTCTAAATTATCGTAGAAAAATTGGAAAATTTTATTCTGCATCTCGTGATTAAAATATATCAAAAGATTCCGACAAAGTATCATGTGATACTTGTGATTTGTAGGATTGATTAAGGAGGTGAGATCATGCACTGTAAAGTTTGCCTTTTTTGTGAGCTTCCTGTCCACTTTGATAAGGTTTTTACGCCGAGAAATATTAAAATATCGACTCATCGGAGGTATTTCTCCTTCTTCAAAAGAGTTGTTGTAATTCTCAATATATTCATCAATTTCTCGATATTTATATTTTCCCGTTTTTGCCGTCTCCAAAACATCTCTGTTTAGATCGGTGGCTATAATGTTTGCTCGGTTAAATAAACCGAATTGATCGAGATAAACCATTAAAGAAAAAGCCTCTTGACCTGTAGAAACTCCGGGGTGCCATATGTTTATCTCTTTTTCTGTACTGTATCGATGTAGAACATTTTTACGGATTAAATTCCATATCTCCGGGTCTCTGAAAAGCTCTGTAGTATTTACTGTTATGTTTTTTACAATTTCATCAAGATAACTGCTGTTGTTTTCTGCTTTAATAATTATTTCCGGGATAGTCAAATTTTCATCAAGAGTCAGTTTTGCCAATCGGCGAGTAAATGACTTTATGGAGTATGAAGAAAAATCATACTTGGATGCATCTTTTATAAAATCCAGAAATGACTGAATGTCTTGGGTTGTTATTTCCATGCTGATTGAGTAATAATCAGCCCAAAGATAATAAAAATGGATTACCGATAAAATAAAAAAAGCAACGGTGAAGACCGTTGCTTTTTATGAATTCGGAATGACTTTTATTTAATGAAAACTTTTTTATTAAATACATTTTCTGAACCGGAAAGTCGAACAATGTAAATTCCGGTTTTCAGTTGAGTTCTAATTCTACTGTTCCCCGTACCGGAAATATGACTTATTAATGTTGTTTTTCCTGATAGGTCTATGATTTCAACTTTATACTCCTTATCGGTTAAATTATTAATGTACAGCGTTTTTTCATTGCTGTACACGGTGATTTTGGAGTTCTCCTGTTCGTTCTCGATTCCCAATCCTTCGCCAATCAATAATTCAAATCTTTGCGAATCATTTGAAATGTCATGGGTGAAGTTGTATGTTGGGTTTTCTTTTAAATTTTGGTCATTGTCAGGGTTCAAATTGTCATGAAGATAAATGCTGACATTATTGTTATTCAAATTGTCGGCAATAAGCTCAATAGTGTAAGGCCCTGAAGTTTCAGACTCAAAATATAAAGGTAAAACGTAGCCGTCAGAATTGGCAGGCAAACTATTTATTCCAAATGGTTTTGGACTGCTCGGAGATTTGCTGTAGAAATTCATACTTTCAACTTCAAAATTCATGTATTTGAGCGCATCGAGTTCCGGGTCCAAGCCCTCTGTTGCATCGTCAGTAAAACGAACAGCTGCCTCATCGAAAGTTCCCGCACTGCCTGAGGCTTTTAGTTTAATATAATTAGCAATATCATTTACCGTTGGTTCGGGAGTACCGATATGATGTACTTGCATGCTTGGGCTAAAGATAAGGTTGGCATCATCAAGCACTTTCATGCAAAATGCTTCTCCTGACGGGATGTATCGGCTTGCTCCGTTTAATGAGATTCCTTCTTTTTGATAAACTTTAAATGTTTTGTTCACTTCATCGTAGCTGTATGCTGTTGAAATGATATCTGAATTATCGGGCAATAATTCCCAGTCTATTGCCGAGGGGTAGGGATTACCCGTTAAATTCCAGCCCGATGTTGCTCCGAGATCAGAATTGTATAACGGGATATATTGAGTACCGTCATTTAAAATTCCTAAAAATCCTTGATAATTATCTTGAGTCGGATAACTGACAGCAAAACTGCGACCTGTGTTAAATGTTTGGCCGGCTGCATTAATCCAGGCAGCATCATACTCGCTCCAAGTGATAACATCCGGACTTGCATTCAAATCCCCGGTATTAACTGATTCCAGCGGAATACATACAGGATCGATTTGGCCTTGTTCAAAATTATATTTATAAATTCCGAATTTTGAGTCAGTGTCGCCTGTTTTATCAATAAACGAGGCGTTACTTTCAATAGACATCGCAGCGTCTTCAAAACCGTTATTCGTATAAAAATGACTGCCATCTTCCGCCGAAATACAAACATTTTCTTTGATTTCAATATATGGAACTCCAATAGTGTAAGTCGTATCAAGGTATAGTGATGCCCCCGGGTTTACAATAAGAGCCGTATCGGAATTAAGACCTTTTACCGCTGATTGTTCTATGTACAATCCTCTGAATGAAAGATTTCCGCCTAAAGCTTTGTTTTTGTCAGCAGTACCTACAATTACCTTTCCGTCAATAATATTCAAATAAGGTGCAGAAACAACAGCCGGGGTTTTTACGGCAGATTGTTCTATATACAATCCGCCACCGTATCCAACTGTAATTCCATTGGTTACACTCTTGGAGTTTTTAACGGCCGATTGTTCTATATAAAGACCTCCACCGAATACGCCGACTCCTCCGGCTGCTTTATCTTTTGTTTTAACTGCCGACTGCTCAATGTACAAGCCTCTGTCGGCACCTAAAACCATTTGCCCGGAAGCTTTGCCTTTAACTGCGGATTGTTCGATATATAACCCGCCGCCGCTTCCGACAAATACGTCATCTCCAATTGATTTGGAGTTGCTTTTTACAGCTGATTGCTCAATATATAATCCGCCGCCGGAGCCGATGTTAACGTTGGCCTCCGATTTAACGGCAGACTGTTCTATGTACAATCCGCCACCGGAGCCTATATTTACTCCGGACACATATTTTGCGGTCTCTCCTTTGGTTACATCATTTCTGATATTTAATTCGCCGCCGCTTCTTACATATATCCCTGAGTTGTCAACCGACCGAGAACCTTTAAAAAAGCCGGCTCCTACATTCAGCTGTGAATTTCCTGTGATATTTACCACTGCTGTACCTTTTATTCCTTTGAATTTTACAGCAGATTGTTCAATGTATAGTCCGCGCGTAACAAATGACCCTTGTGCCTTAGCCGTACCGGTAAGGTTAAACTCTGAACCGGAACCGATTACTAATTGATCACTCTCACCGGCAATGCCGTCAACATTTGCAGTACAATTATATACCGTAACGGAGTCTGAATTTCCGGGAGTTCCGTATAGGCTCCAATCATTGGGGTTTGACCAATCCAAAACCCCGTCATCCGGATTTGAAACAAAACTGTAGCCGGCAATTATTTGCATGGAATCAATATTTGAGCAATCACTTGGCACATCAAAGATATCCCAATAGAGCGTGTACACGCCGGCTGTAATATTACTTACAGTTGGGTTAGGTGCTGAATCGTCTGAAAAAATTAGGCTGCCACTTGATTCATACCAAGAACCTATATTGAATCCGGGGTCATTACCGGAAACCATGACCTCGGGGAATTCCCCGGCCAAATCATCCAGAAATATTGTAATATCCGTTCCGGCATCAACATTGGGTTGCAAGTTTGTTATACTAACTGTATCTGAAACCGTTTGATTGCCGTCTGAGACAGTCCATATCAGTTTAGTTATTGCAGCCGGTTGCAGGTCGGATATTTGAGTATTAGGATTGTTGATATCATGAATATAGGCATTTCCTGAGGCGATTGTCCATGTGCCGACAGCCGGGCTGGGGTCATTAGCACTCAGAAAAAATATACTGCTACAGTTTATTTGATCCTCACCGGCATCCGCAATTAGAGCCGGGCTAAAATTGCCCTCATCAGCTCCAATATCCGGCGTATCCTGATCTCGCTGGTCACCGTCAATATCGGTCTCAACTTCAGCTATTGGTACAGCATTGCTTTCTGCCGGGTTGGTGTTCGTTAAATGAAGGTTATTGTCCGGTGCTACACCCTCTCTAATTCTATCAAATACAATAATGGTATCATTTAATGAATAACCAAGTATCGTTAAAATAGCTGCTAAAATATCAAGATTTACATCAATATTAAATAGTACAATAGCCCCAAGTGC
>JAYEIA010000075.1:0-13457 GCA_034659855.1 Bacteroidota bacterium | reverse complement strand
GAAACTGAATGTTTTCTTAAAATTGACAGAAACTGATAGAATAATTTTTGACTGTCTTCTTCATTTAAGGGTTTAAGGTCTTTTTTAGTCAGTTTTTTATTTTCAAAAAAATATGGTTTTACCCAATTTTCAAAAACACCATTAGAATTACTAACTTTATTCCATCTGCCATAAACGTCTTCAACATTTCCTGCTTGTCGGTAATGCTCTTCAATTTTCACAATTTCATTTTTGTAAATTATTCCTTTTTCATCAAGTTTAGAAGCATAAAGCATTAATACTTCTGCATTATTATCTTGTTGAAAATATGTAAATAATTGTCCTCCGTTTTTTTCTAAATTTTTAAATTCTTTGTCAAATTCCGTTCCCCAAGTTTTACACTCAATCATTAAAAATGTTAAGTTTTTTTGAGTAACCAAAATATCTAAACGTCCACTTGTTCCGTGTCCTGTTTTCCAAGTTTTCTCTAATGTAATATCTTTAGGCTGGTATCCTTTTTCAAGTAGTCTGTCAACACACTCTATAACAACCCAATTTTCTACTTGTGAAAAATTTTGAGTGCTGTTGCTTTCGGATTTAATTATTTTCCCGAAATTGATTTTCTTTTTGTCAAAATCAACTTCAATTTCATAATTATTGCATTCTGAATACTTTTTGTGATAGGTATTAGATGTATTTTCTTTAGGTTTAAATCCTAATGCTTGTATGAGTTTTTTAGTTTCCATAGTTTATTAGAATTTTATCTTTTCCGGTAAGTTTTTTTTCTTAACCAACAAGATTACTATTTTATATTGTATATACAAATAATTTTTCAAATAAAAAAAAGTACAGATATTTGTATTCTCGTTTTATTTTTATTGCCGGTTCAGTTTTTTTGCATGAATGCTGACAAAATGCTTACAACTAAGAGGCAATAAGAACATCCGGTTTATTTTTCCACAATTAATTTATAGCCTTTGCCGTGAATATTGATAATCTGAATCTTATCATCGGGCTTCAACAATTTTCTCAGTTTGGTGATATACACATCCATGCTGCGTGCATTAAAGTAATTGTCATCACGCCAAATGGCTTTCAGAGCCGCATTGCGTTCCAATACATTGTTCATGTTTCGGCAGAGGAGTTGCAGGAGTTCCGATTCTTTTGTCGTCAATTTTTTTGTTTCGTCTCCGTTGGTTAGCATCTGTTTGTTGGTATCGAAAGAAAATATACCAATTTTATAAAAATCCTTTTTTTCCGGTTGCTTTCCCGCCGTTCGGCGAAGTATTGCTTCTATTCGGAAGATCAACTCTTGCATATTGAACGGCTTGGTGATATAATCATCAGCCCCCATTTCAAAAGCTTTCAGAACATCTTCTTTCAGTGTTTTTGCGGTCAGAAATATGATAGGGATATCCGGTCTTACTTTTCGAATATCAGAGGTTAATTCATAACCATCCTTCTTGGGCATCATCACATCAATAATGCAGAAATCGTAGTCTTTTTTGTTGAAACCGGTTAAAGCTTCGGCACCGTCTTTAAAAAGGTCAGTCTCATAATCTTTAGCTTGTAGATATTGCTCCAGAAGTGAGCCTAAATTAAGATCATCTTCGGCTAACATTATTTTTATTTTTCCCATCTTCCTATTTTTTGATAAAAGTAACAAAAAACTGATAAAAACAGAACTTCCCACAGCGATATAAATCACGGTTAATGTAATTCCGCTGCAAGGAAAAACACAAACCACCTAACTTTCAAGGCGTTACAAAAAACTTGAAAAGACTATACGGTTTAAGTTCTTAACATATTTTAGGTTTTTTTGTCTGTCGTTTTGTAACTTTGTCCCCATTATTTATTATAAAGTGCTTTACGTCGTTCTTTAACCCGCTCATCAACAATGTAATCATTGTAATCCATCATTTTATCAATCATGCCGTTGGGTGTAATTTCAATGACTCTGTTGCAGACCGATTGAATAAATTCGTGGTCATGTGATGCCATTAAAATATTCCCTTTAAATGTTTTAAGATTATTATTAAACGCCTGTATCGATTCTAAATCAAGGTGATTTGTAGGAGTGTCCAAAATAAGCATATTAGCTTCTTTCAGCATCATGCGAGCAATCATGCAACGCATTTTTTCACCGCCGGAAAGTACGTTTATCTTCTTGTATATTTCTTCTCCTGAAAATAATATTTTTCCGAGAAAACCTCTCAGATATAATTCAGTCGTATCTTTGGAGAAATCACCAAGCCAATCGACCAGTGTTTTTTCTCCGGTAAAAAACTCAGAATTATCTAAAGGAAGGTAAGATGTTGTAATGGTTTGTCCCCAAGCAAAGGTTCCGGAATCGGCTTCGGTATTTCCGTTTATTATTTCAAAAAAAGCAGTCATGGCACGAGAGTCTTTTGAAATAATCACAATTTTATCCTCTTTTTCAATTGTAAATTCAATATCTTTAAATAAAACCTCACCGTCTATACTTTTCGATAAACCGTTAACATCCAAAACTATGCTGCCCGGCAAACGTTCCGGTTTAAAAATAATACCCGGATATTTTCTTGAAGAGGGTTGAATTTTTTCAAAATCAAGTTTTTCTATCATTTTTTTGCGGCTTGTTGTTTGTTTTGATTTTGCCACATTTGCTTTAAATCGAGCAATAAAATCCAACAATTCCTTTTTCTTTTCTTCTGCTTTTTTATTCAGTGCCTTTTGTTGTCTTAGTGCCAGTTGGCTGGATTCATACCAAAAGCTGTAATTTCCGCCGAAAATTTGCACTTTCCCAAAATCAATATCTACAATATGTGTAGAAATTGAATCTAAAAAATATCTGTCGTGAGAAACCACAAGAACCGTATTTTCAAAATTATGAAGGTAATTTTTAAGCCAGCTGATGGTTTCAAGATCAAGGTCATTGGTGGGCTCATCCAATAAAAGATTATCCGGTTTGCCGAATAACACTTGGGCTAAAAGAACACGAACTTTTTCTTTTCCGCTCAACTCTTTCATTAATTTATGGTGTTGTGCTTCTTTTATTTTCATTCCGCTGAGTAGAATAGTCGCTTCTGTTTCTGCATTCCAACCGTCCATATCGGCAAATTTTGCTTCCAAATCGGCAGCTTTTATACCGTCTTCTTCCGTGAAATCAGGTTTTGCGTACAGTGCATTTTTTTCTTGTGTGAGGTCCCACAAAGGGGTATGCCCCATTAAAACGGTATCTAAAACGGTGACATCATCAAACTCAAAGTGATTTTGTTTCAATACAGAAAGCCGTTCACCATGGCCCAGTGTAACAGTACCTTTGGTGGGGTCAGATTTTTTGGCTATTATGTTAAGAAGTGTAGATTTTCCGGCACCGTTCGCTCCTATTATTCCGTAACAATTTCCGTCGGTAAACTTCAAATTAACATCTTGAAAAAGAATCTGCTTTCCAAATTGAATTCCTAAATCTGTAACTGTAATCATATCTGTTATTTTTAAATCCGAATTATATTATAACAATTCATAACGGGGGTTTGAAAAGACCATAAAATACAGCACTTTATAAAGGTCGCAAAGCATTATATTTTGAAGTATTTCAGGATCGTAACAGAGCTATTTTCTATAACTCAAGTTGAATTGGGCGACAAAGGTAGTTTTTTTTCTCAATTGAGAAATTAAATCATATTTTATTGCTCTGTAAAGGTTGTATTTGGTCTTTGAATTTAGGGCTTCTTATGCGAAGTAACCAAAGGAAGTTGAGAAAAGAGAGCTTATCCCTGAAGCTATTATTTGAAAAACCAAAGATAAGTAGTTCTAAACCTTTCTCGTTTTTGTTTCGGTCGCTAAGCCGGTCAAAGTGCACACTTTTGTAGTTACCGTTACTGATTTGGTTGTTGTTTTTATTAAAAAAAGGCAAAAAAAGCATAATTTTATGCCCTATTCCTAATAACTTTAACAATCTTTTAACAGTATTTTGTATATACATTAAAATATTTGTTTTAACGTTGCATTGAGTTATAACGTTTTCTGAAAATGCGTTTGTTTTCTAAATACTAAAACTTTTAGTTATGACAGTTCCCGCAAAAGGTGTCGCACAGTATTTGCTAAAAAAGGCAGCATCACAAGACTTTGGCGAATTGCTCAGTAATATGAAACTTCAAAAACTTCTGTATTACTGTCAGGGTATGTATTATGCTGCTTATAACAAACCTTTATTTAACGAAAAAATAAACGCTTGGCAATACGGTCCCGTAGTTCCTGAAATTTATCATCAACTTAAAACAAATGGAGTCTCCGGTATCGAACCTTCTTTTTTTCCTTACTTTAGTGAGGATCTTTTGTCTGACGAACAGAAAGACATAATTGATGATGTCTTTGATTATTTCGGACAGTTTTCTGCTTTCAAGCTGATGGAAATGACGCACTCTGAAGCACCTTGGATGCAAACTTCTATAAATGACGAAATAGGTCAGGAACTTATGGGCAACTACTTCAAACAGTTTTTAGAAAAGTAAACTTATGCCTGATTTTAATTATAGCGGTCCAAAGAAAAAAGGGAAAAATTTTAACTACTCACAACCAAAATTTCCGAAGATTGAACACCCTATTTTTTGTTTCAAGTATTTAAATAGTGTCTGAACGGAAATACACAAAATTAGAAATGTTTTTTTTTGCGATATTTCTATTTTTTTTAATCCGCTGATACAGTGGCATCTCCAAATTAAAAAAAATAAAAATCTCATCAAAAAAAACTCATTTCGTAAAATTCGTCTATTTCCGTTCAGACACTAAGTAAAAAAAAAATCAATTCAAAAGGCTGCACAAAAAAACTAAAGCAGTCTTTTTTAGAACGCTTGCTGAAACTTTCTGAATTAGGTTTTAAGGGTATACAAAACTCAAACCGTCATAGTTTCGGGACGGAGTTTGTTCCAAAAACTGACCTTAAAGGTGTGAAATTACCAGACTTCATTACAGACGATGTTAAAAAAGTTTTAGTGTTTCGTTTCACAGGTAAAAAACATCCTATGATCACCTTTCGTAGACCAAACAGTCCAATAATACATATATTTCACCTTGATTGTAATTTTACAGCTTATAATCACGGAAGCTAAGAGCCAACTCCCCACTAAGTAAAGTTTTCAACTTCGATTTTTCATAACAGTAGTTTTATGTACTATCCGTTGGTAAACGGACAAGTTATTTCCCCTATATTTAATTAATTGTATGTTTTCCATGTAAAAGATAGTGTTTCAATATCTATAACTGCATCTATCGTTTTTGCCTCTCGGCAAAAATTTCTAAATTTTTATGTCTCTGTATCTTTTTCTTGTAAATATGTCAATCCAATATACTATAGTACCACCCGGAATCTGAACCGGGGAGCACATGGATTTTCAGCTACTGAAAATTTATATATAAAAAAAAGGCTGCCTAATTGACAACCTTTTCGTGGTACCACCTGGAATTGAACCAGGGACACATGGATTTTCAGTCCATTGCTCTACCAACTGAGCTATGGTACCCTTTGTAAAGCGGATGCAAATATAAAATCTATATTTTAATAATCAAAGAAAAATTGGTCTTTTTTCAAAATTCTTTAAAATGTCCTATTTTTGCATGCATAAGAAGTAAACGTATGCCGGGTCTCTTTTCAGATGCTTGGTGTTCAACAAATAAATGCACCATTTAAATTAAACAATGAAACAACAGCAAAAAGCATACATCTATGCCTTATCGGCCATATTGCTTTGGTCAACAATAGGAACGGCCTTTAAAATTGCCCTTCGTTACTTGGATCCGTTTCAGCTGATTTTCTTTGCTTCGGGTGTAGGACTGTTTATTTTTTTTATCATAGAATTACTCTCGGGAAGAGGTCGGCAATTGTTAATAATTTCCCGTAAAGAATTTTTAAAATCAGCCCTCGGCGGTTTCCTGAATCCGTTTTTATATTATGTGATTTTGTTGTCGGCCTACCGGTTGCTCGAAGCCCAATTGGCCCAACCCTTGAATTATCTTTGGCCGGCAATGTTGGTTTTGTTTTCGGCTCCATTGTTGGGAGAACGCATCACTTTTCAAAGCATTTTATCGGTTATTTTGGGCATTGCCGGCGTTTATGTCATTGCTTCCAAAGGGCAATGGATAATCGTAAACTCCGAAGATACCTTAGGAGTCATTCTGGCTGCCGGCAGCTCCGTAATTTGGGCATTGGCATGGATATTAAATAAGAAAGACCGCCGAAGAGAGGCTAAGAAACTATTTTGGAATTTCGTATTCGGTTTCATTTATTTGGGAGTTGCTGTAGCTTGGTTTTCCAATTTTGAATTGAACCGGGCCGAGCAGTATTATTCCATATTGTATGTCGGTTTTTTTGAAGTGGGTATCACTTTCTTCCTATGGATGAGAGCCTTACAACTGACAGAATCAAGTGCCGGAATCTCTCATTTTGTATTTTTATCCCCATTTTTGGCTCTTATCTTTATTCACTATATACTGGGAGAAGAATTATACTACACCACCTATATCGGCGTTTTTTTCATAGCCGGCAGCATACTGACCGGCCAATTAAAGAGACGTCAAAACAAAAAAAATTGAAAAACCGAATTGAAATCTTAACTTTGTGAGTATAAGCATTTCATAATGGACCAAAAGCGAATTGTATTAGGTATAGACCCCGGAACTTCAGTTACCGGTTTTGGAGTTTTGGAAGTAGAGAAAAACCAAAAAACCATAAAAGATATTGGTATTATAGATTTACGGAAAATTAAAGATCCCTACCGAAAATTAAAAAAGATATTTGAGAATGTTTCTGCACTTATTGTGAAATACGGGGTAAATGAATTTGCTGTAGAGGCTCCCTTTTTCGGTAAAAATGTACAGTCGATGCTGAAGTTAGGGAAGTCGCAGGGAGTTGCCATAGCCGCAGCACTGAGTAAGGATATTGAGATCACTGAATATTCTCCTCGAAAAATAAAATTGGCGGTAACCGGAAACGGTAGTGCCTCAAAGGAGCAAGTTGCTGTTTTTCTAAAAAGACAACTCGGAAATTTTAAAGATACTTTGACTCAAGATGCAACCGATGCATTGGCTGTGGCTCTGTGTCATGTGTCCGGATATAAAAATTTGGAATCAACAAGCAATTCTGCAAAATCATGGAAGGCCTTTATTAATAAAAATCCGGGGAGAGTGCAGTAATAAAGTTAAGACAAGAGAACAAAAATTTAACTTTTTAGTATATTTTTTACATTTTTGATATATTTCGGCAAGCTAATTGCATTTCTATTTTTTAAAAAATTTTAACTATGAAACATTTAATTCGATTTTTTTTAGCAGGTATTCTCGTTTTTTTCGGAACCGGGGTTTTTGCTCAAAACCTTATGTTTGAACCTATAAAAGGCCAACTTACCGAGGACCAAATTGATGACATAGACGATGCAGAGCGTGCTTTAGGAAAAATTGATTCCTATATAAAAAAGGCCAAACAAATTGAAAAAGAATACGCAAAATATAAGAACTCTCGAAAAAAACGAAAAAAGAAAAAATACGAAAGAAAAACATGGGAAGCTAAAGATTACCGAATCAAAGCAGAGAATCAACGGCAAAAAATATATGAGAAAGCATGCAATGCCTATTCTGATTTTATACGAGCCGCCAACTTTTACTATCCCAAAGATGAAAATTCGGCCAACAGCTTAAATGACGGGGCTATGGAAAAATTGGATGATGCGGATGGTAAAATGTCAAAATACAGTAAGTTCGACAGTAAAAGAGATTACAAAAAAAAGGTAGAATACAGTTCCATGTCTTCGGATATTAGTGCTTCACAAAATCTATTGACAGAAGCACTCAATGATCAATTCTCGGCATTAAATTTATATCTGGCTCAAGCCGATAAACGTGCCAAGGAACAAGCCGACAAAGAGGCTTGGCAACAAGCAAAAAGAGAAGATACCACTTCGGCCTATCAAAATTATATTAATAATTTCCCGAAAGGAAAATACGTTGCTGATGCTCGAAAAAGAATAAGAGAACTGGAAGAGCTGGCTCGCTTAGCTCATAAAAAAAAGGAGAACGATAAAACGAATAATATCAACTCCGGTAACTTTATGTTCAGTGTTCAAATCGCAGCTTCTCGATTGCCTCTGTCAAAGTATATCTTAAAAAGAAAATATACGGACGTTAGCAAAATTCAAAGAGAATATTCAGGAAACTACTACAAATATCGCGTGGGTGTATTTAATACTTACGCAGAAGCTTCTCAAATGAGAGATAATATCAGAAGAACTATACCCGGAGCATTTATTGTTGTGTTTGAAAAATCAACCAATACGCAAATTGAGGTAGAAAACAGCATGAAGCCTGAAAACATGAGAGATTAGCAGTACAAGAAATCTGACGGCAATATAACCAAGTCGCTTAATAAAAAAACACCCCCAATTGGGAGCTGTTTTTTTTATGCTTATCCGCACAGCCATTCGAGTACATCCAATGAGCTAATAATCAACAATTTAAGCTACAATCCGAGCTGTAAAATTAATTTTATTTTCTCCTCTCGGGAGAGGATAAACAAAGAAAATCAACCGTTATGCTTGAAAGTAGCTGCCAGCGCATCGGTCAAATGACTATTTTTATTAAAAATACCTAACATTTCGTGATTTCTTCTTCTGAATCTCAATGGTTTTTGTTTTAGGATATTTTATTGAATAAGAAAACTTGACTTTCCGGCTTTGCCCGGGTTGCAGAGTAAATGTCCATTTCAATTCTCCCGTGGTTTCATTTTGCACCGCTCCGGATATCTCTAACACTTTTATTTCAATATCATCCGACTGCGATATCGGAATCTGATCCAGCACATCTATGGTAACAGGGCTTCTCCTGCTGTTCTTGGCAACAAACTCATAGCTCAAAGTCTCCTTTCTTTTATTTCCGATAAATTGCGTACTACTGAATTCTTTCAATTTGGAACGGGTAACCATTACTTTGCTGTCTCGCCCCATGGACAAGTCTAAGGTGTCTTTTACATTTCGGGTATTGATAAAGGATTGTCCCAAATAGGTTCCGCCGTAATAGACATTGGCCGGGCCGTCAATTAAATTCAATTCTTCCCAGCCGGAAATCCGAGCCAACAAGAAAACGTCCTTATCCAATTTGGTGACGGCAAAATGCTTATATTCGGCCGGTAATTTATGCTCTGTAACCTCTACCAGATATGGCTTATCATTTGAGGGAATATCATATTTTTCTTTTATGTCAAACTCTGCACTCAACTCCGGCAATACCGCCTCGGAAAATGAGCCGGTTTCATTTACCACAGGTTTTCCGGTTAATTCTATGTTCGAACTTGTTACAATGCTGTTACTGTAATTTAAGGCCTTTTCTTTGGAAACATTACCTCCGTCCCCTTTACGATAACGCTGCTGATTGTAACTGTAGGTTTGTTTAAAAGTCATATACCAAGGCCTGAGGTCGGGCTGTGTAACACTTAAGCTCGGATCGGCCGTAGATAGTTTCATTTTTAAATCTACCCAATCCACACCGGTATTATTATAGACCTTTGCTCTGTAAACCAGCTCTACCGGTTTATCGGTATCCATGGCCTTAATGTCATATATCGGGGACCATCCGCCGTCTTTTACCAAATACTTCAAATCAATGGCCGATGTTTTTGCTGATTTTACACTGACCAATACTACAATTTCTCCCGATCTGTAACTTGATTCAGCATTCAGCTCTTGTAATTCTTTGGCATAGTTGGCTTTCTCTTTGTTCAGCAATTTTGTTTTTCGATTTATTTCTGAACCTCTTTGATTAATATCTAAAATCCTACTTCTGTAAAAATCAGAAGCTTGCTTCAATTCCGTTACGGAAACCCCCTTATCAGTACCGCCGATAGAAAGATTTTTCAAGAGCATGGATTTTTCAGTATCATAGGCATTACGTTTATCACTCAGCCCTTGAATGGTTTGGTTTATATACTCCAACGAATCTTTCAATCGCTTGATGCGCGGCAACTCTGTTTTTTTCGACAAGTAAGTCGTTTTATCTGATACACTCAATAAATCGACCCCGGCATCGGTTGTCACTCGAATACTCTTTGAATTTATTTTTGCCGATAATCCTTGAAATATAATTCTATTTTGCCCGGATTTCAAAGACAATCTTTTGGAGCGTGTAATCTCAACTCCGGTGAGGTAGAGTACGGCAGACTTAATATCAGACTTTACGGTTTGTTCATTTATCTTTTGTGCCGATAAATTGGCTGTAACTAAAATTGAAACTATAATCGAAAGAATAAAAGTTTTCATGGTCATCATCTATATTTTATTTATTGATTTAACGCATATAAAGATATTATTTTTCGATGACATATGAACCAATTCCGTGTTTTTTTATCTGAATCCAAAAATTTTAATTCTCCATTATTTGTATTGAGTCCTATAAGTTTTTAAATTTACAATTCAAGTGCTAAAAAAAACGCATGAAAAAAGATTCCAATCTTGAAATTACATCATACGAGCCACTCGAATTATTTACCTCGCTGATAAGTCGGTATTCAAACAGCAATACACAGATAACAGAGAGTACAGAAAACCTGAGACATTACTATTCCGGATCCGGGAGGTATTATCACAATTTAAGCCACCTGAGCCATATGCTTTGTGAGTATAAAGACATAAAAGACAAAGTCAACAACAAAGCAGCGTTTCTTTTTGCCCTTTTCTATCATGACATTATTTACGATGTAAAGAAAAATGACAACGAGGCTAAAAGTGCTCTTTTTATGGAATCCGTTCTTAAAAACACGTTATTTTCAGATATAGAATTGTGTAAATCATTAATATTGGCAACACAAGACCACAGAACTTCCTCAAATGAGGATATTAATTTGTTTTTGGATACCGATATGAGCATTTTGGGTAAAAACACGCAAACCTATACCGAATATGCCGAGCAGGTTAGAAAGGAGTTTAGTATATTCCCGAATTTTCTCTATAATAAAGGGCGCATAAAGGTTTTACGTTCCTTTCTCAAACAAAATCAAATTTTTAAAACCGGTATCTTCAGAAAAAAATATGAACAAAACGCTCGAAAAAATATTTCCTCCGAAATTGACCGATTGTTGTTGTGAACAGTAATTACTTTAATAAATAAGCTGAAAAAATACCCAAAAAGGTCCCCACCGAATACCCGATAATTACTACAGTAATCCCGGAAATTATTATGGCTTTATTTTTAAGTTTTGAAGCCACCAACGGGACAAAAGGCGGTGAAAATATTAAGGCAGTAAGGGTGATGAGTGTGGTGTCTTTATCAATTTTAAAAATATAAGAAAAGACAAAATTCAGGATTGTAATTCCGGCCACAACATATAAAACATAAAAGAACAACTGGTGTGATACATCTTCCAACGCTTCTAAATCGGCCATTGAAGAAACCGCTAAACTAAAGATCAAAATCAAATACATCCCTGACTGATAAGTCTTTGGAGTCCGATTAATCGTAGGTACGGCAGAAAATAAAATCCCGAGTGATGTTAAAACTAATATTGCCGTAACTGTTGCAAATTCTTCGGAAACCAGTTGGCTGCCGCCCCAAGAAACGACTAATATTACAATTGAAAGTCCCAACCCTTTGAGAATTCCCTTATAATTCCCATCCTTAAAAATCCCTTTATACGACTCAAGCTCTTCGGTTGAATCACTATTCCCGTTCAATACTTTATGCTCGTTTTTTATTGTAAAAGGTTTCAAAAATAAACCGGTGAATTGCTTAAAAAATGTCATGGTAAACAGCAGAAATATTGCACAAACAAACATATCATAAGTATGCGTCATGATATACACCCCGGAATCAACATTAAGTGCTGTTTTTACAGCGGCCATATTGGGGGTGCCCCCGGTATAAACTCCGGTAACCAAGCCGGCAATTTTCCGGCCTTCGGACATTTCATCCATAAAAATATAATATCCGGAAACCACGGTAATAATAACTGCCAAGGCTACCAACAAACCCGACTACATCGTTTTTCCGGCCACCTTGAGCCACGGTCTGATATCTGCCGGAAATAAGAACAACGGGATAGCCGGCAAAACACTAACCCGGGAAACTTGTTCTTGAAGACCTTCTATTTCGTTGGGCAATATCCCACTGCTTCCGAGAACCAAACCAAAGAAATAGGCAATCAAAACCGCTCCTATTTTGTTCAAAGCAGGATACTTTTCTGTATAAAACAAGATAACAGCAGGAAATAAAATATAAAAAAGGACTAATAGTATCATCTATTCAAAACAAGGAGATACAAAACTAATAAAATCGCTAAAGATTACATTCAAATACGTTTTAATTTCAAAGCTTTCTTTTTTGGTTAACTCGAATTATTCATACGTTTTTTATTTTCCTGAAACAAGGCGACAAATCCTGCCGTTATCCGTCAGCTGACGGATTACAAAGAATTTGCAACAATATGCCGGGAAAAGAAAAAATATAGCTTCGGTGAAAAATCAGACCAAAATCGGGCATCGACCCCTAAGTATAAATAGCTGTTATTCAGACTTTAAATGGTGGAGTTTTGATTTTATCATAAACTTAGTTGCACCTCAGCACAGCTAATAATACAGATTAATGTAGGATATGTTATAAAAAAGTCAAAAACTTTAGGATAATGAGCATATGTTCATTATATTTGTAATATAAATCATTAAGAAAAAGGATGCCCAGACCCCAAAACAATAAGAATGTATGCAGTCCGCCGCAAGTCAGCCGGTTTAAACCGGTCGGAACGGCGACAAGGCATTTACAAAAAATTAGTTTATCTATTGATGAATATGAAGCCATCCGGTTAGCCGATCATTTAGGTTATTCACATCTGGAGGCTGCAAATTCAATGAGGGTATCCAGACCAACATTTTCACGTTTAATACAGAGGGCAAGAAAAAAAACAGCAGATTTTTTTATCAACGGCAAAGCACTTATTGTTGAGGGCGGCAACATCCGGTTCAACAATAATATTTTTCAATGTCGTCAATGCAACTATATCTGGAAAATAGATATAAAAGAACAGCATACAAAATGCCCCAATTGCAACTCAGTAGATATTATTAATCGTGCCGAAAAATTCGGACACGGAATCTATTGTGCAAACAGCAGAAAGTTCAGAAACAGAAAAAACAGAAATTAAAAACCCACTATTGGGCTAACTAAAATAAGGAGAATAAGATATGCCAAAAGGAGACAGAAAAGGACCAAACGGAGACGGACCAAGAACAGGAAGAGGCTTAGGCAACTGTTCGGGAAATGAAAAAGCCGGTTATGAAAGTAACGAGTCGCCCCAAGAAAATGGCTACGGAGAAAAAAACGGACAAGGAAGAGGTTCAGGAAGAGGTTCAGGAAGAAACTCAGGAAGAGGTTCAGGAAGAAACTCAGGAAGAGGTTCAGGAAGAAACTCAGGAAGAGGCCAAGGAAACGGGAGAGGTCGTAATCGTCGCAGAGATTAATTCTGC
>JAYEIA010000074.1:0-2754 GCA_034659855.1 Bacteroidota bacterium | reverse complement strand
CCGAAATATTTTGGAGAACTTTAACACATAAACTGAAAACTCAAATTATTATTCCTGAAAATAAACCGATTTTTCAAATTGGTGAAACTTATGGATCACCCGAGTTAATAAGCAGTTATGTAAATACCGGACAATTGAACGCTCAGTTTGATTTTAATATATACGATGCCATAGTAGCTTCTCTTGCAGGCGGCAACAGTTTTGAGAATTTTGAACAGACACTCAATAAAAGTCTGAAATATTATGGAGACCACCATCTAATGGGAAATATTACAGGAAATCAAGACAGAGGACGTTTTATATCCTATGCTTCAGGGGCTTTGAAGTTTACTGAAGATGCAAAATATGCCGGCTGGAACAGAGAAATTGGAGTCGAAGATTCGGTGGGTTATAAAAAATCGGCCATGTTAAATGCCGTCGTTGCTACACTTCCCGGTTTGCCGGTCATCTATTATGGTGATGAAATGGGTATGCCCGGAGGCAATGACCCCGACAACCGGCGAATGATGCGTTTTAATAATTTAAAACCCGAGGAACTCAAATTGCGAAATATCACCACACAATTATTGCATTTTCGCAAAAATTCCATGCCCTTGCTCTATGGTGAAACAACTATTATACAAGCCGATGAAAATGTATTTATCTTGGAGAGAAATTATTTTGGCAAAAAGGTTTACCTCGTAATTAATAATTCTGATAAAGCAATCACAGCAGCTATCGAAACATCAATTAAATTTCATAATACCGGCGTTTTATTCGGAAGTGAGTCTAGCTTTGAAGGCAATACAATTAATTTGAATTTGAAAGGGAACAGTTTTGAGCTGATTTATAATTAGTATTCGTCCATAAAGTTTCGGATTGAGTTTTTTAGAAAATATAGACTTGTTAAATGTAAATTTTGTAAATAGTATCGTTGCAATTTAAGAATGAAAGATGAGTGTACTCTGAAAAGTGTTTTTGACAGGATTGACAAGATTTATATGTTTTTATTAAATCATAAAGTCCTTATTATTAGCACAATACTGTTTTCGTATTTACAAGGTTTTCCCAAAATAGTGTTTTCGGAGTGGACTTAAAGATATATATTATTAAAACTTTTGGAGGTTGAGCGTAGTCGAAACCGGTTTCGGGGCTTGTTTTGCAAACAACATGTTCAACCTCCGGAAAAACAACGTCATTTTAGACTAAAGCCAATATAGACTTGATAAATATAAAGTTTGTAATTAGTTAAAAAATCAACCAAGGCTATTATCTATTTTAAATAAAAATAAACAATTCATAAAAACAGAAAAAATGAAAAATATTTTAAATCTTTCAGTACTCGTGTTAATAGGAGCATTTATTTTTTTGGTTGCTTCATGCAGTAATGCAACAAAAAATCCGGAAAAGGAAACATCATCTGCCAAAGATACCATAGAATCGGTCGTACAACCGATAGATAAAACCATAAAATCGGTTATTTATGAAGTAAACATTAGGCAATATACACCCGAAGGAACATTCAAGGCCTTTGAGTCTCATATTCCTCGTTTGAAAGCCATGAATGTTGATATTCTTTGGTTGATGCCGATTTTTCCAATTTCCGAAAAGAACCGTAAGGGCAGCATGGGCAGCTATTATGCTGTTGCCGATTACAAAGCCGTAAATCCTGAGTTCGGAACCGAGGAGGACCTCAGAAATCTTATTCAAACGGCCCATGATAATGATATGGCAGTTATTTTGGATTGGGTAGCAAACCATACCGGCTGGGACAATCCATGGATTACCGAACATCCTGAATGGTACACCAAAGACAGCACAGACTCAATAATAGTTCCCGAAGGTACCGATTGGAGTGATGTTGCAGACCTAAACTACGATAACCAAGAAATGCAAACCGCCATGATTGATGCGTTACAATATTGGGTTACTGATTTTGATGTTGACGGATACAGATGCGATGTAGCAGGCATGGTTCCTACCGATTTCTGGAACGATCTGAGAGAAGAACTAAATAAGCTGAAACCAATTTTTATGCTTGCCGAAGCAGAACAATTAGACTTGCACGAAAAAGCTTTTGACATGGGCTATGCTTGGAATTTACACCATGTATTTAACCAGATTGCGTCAGGCGAAAAAAATGCCGACAGTTTACGACTATACTTTGAAAAAGCTGAAAAGGAATACCCGACGGCAGTTTACAGAATGGCTTTTACATCAAACCACGATGAAAATTCTTGGAACGGAACAGTATTTGAACGTATGCCGAACAGCTATGAAGCATTTGCGGCACTCACTTATGTGATACCCGGTATGCCGCTTATTTACAGCGGACAAGAAGCAGGTCTGAACAAACAACTTGAATTCTTTGAGAAAGATACTATTGATTGGAAAGAACATGAAATGGCTCAGTTATATACTAAATTAGGAAAACTGAAACATGAAAATCAAGCACTGTGGAATGGTGTGCACGGCGGAGAAATGACTTTTATTAAAACTGATAAAACTACCGAAATATTCGCATTTACAAGACAAGCAGACGAGAACGGAAACAGCATTACAGCAATTTTTAACTTGTCGGATAAAGAGGTTGAGTTTGAATTAAAAGATGCTGCAAAAGAATATACTAATGCCCTTACCGGTGAAACTTTTACAATAAGCAGCAATAAAAAAATAAGCTTGAATGCTTGGGAATATCTTATTTTGTTTTAAATTTATTTTTTTGACAAAACTTGTAATCCATTACAATGTATTTGAAGATTTCTTGTAATGGAT
>JAYEIA010000073.1:0-13647 GCA_034659855.1 Bacteroidota bacterium | reverse complement strand
ATTTTAAACCATACAATCCAAAAAGTGTACCGGAATATACTTTTTGCATTAATTCATTAAAAAAATCAGGGAGCTAAGTTTAAGTTTTCATAAAAAAACAATGAAATAATGTTTTACATCTACATGAATATCAGTCAATTATGGGTATTTATTTTTAATGTAACAAAAAATATAATTTTTGTATTAGAAACTTTAAAATTTGTAAATGGGCGAACAGCCTTTTACGAGTTTTAACTTTTGAGGGTTGGTTTTTCGCTTTAAACGGATGGTGGTTTTAGTATTATTGTGATCTAAAATGAGCGATTATGAACTCGATAAGCATCAATTTTTTATTCACTAATTTTGAAATAATTTAATAAGGTGTTTATGAGGGCTTCGCCGTTGAGCCAAAAGACATTACAAAAAAACATCATGCACCTATTTGGTGCACTCAATTTAGGTAGGAATTATTTGTCGTTTGCCGATGTTTTTCGGATAAGTGTTGAAATTAAACATCTGCCGTTTTCCATTTCCCTCGAAGAAATAGGACAACACCTATTGCAGTGAGGACTAAATCACCCACTATAATTGAATAATATACCCCTTTTTCGTTTAAGTCGGTATGTCCGGATAGATAATAGGCCAGCGGAATTTCAATCAACCAAAAGCAGATAAAGTTAATAAGGGTAGGGACTTGAGTCATTCCGGAACCGTTAAAGGCTTGCATCAAAATCATACCGGCAGCATAGGCAAATAATGAAAAGCTGATATATCGCAGGCCAATTTCTCCTTTTTGAATAACTCCGAGGTCATCAATAAAAAAGCGAATAAATGACTCTGAGAACGAAATGAGAATGATGGCAATAAAACCAAGAAATACCATGTTGGCCCATGTTGTGTATTTGATTGAGCATTCAGCCCGACCGGGTTTTCCGGCTCCCAGATTTTGGCCGGTGAGTGTTGCAGCAGCATTACTCATGCCCCAAGCCGGCAAAATTGAGAAGAGTAAAATCCTGATGGCTATCGTATAGCCGGCCACGGCAAGACTTCCGAATGATGCAATAATACTGACTAAAAATATCCAACTTGAAGTTGCAATAATATGTTGAGCCACACCACCGAGTGAAACTTTTAATACTTTACGGATGATGTCGAACTCGAATCGGATATGCCGTTTGAGCACCTTGATTCGCCGGCTGCCTTTCAGCAGAATGTATAATTGATAGATTACAGCTATTGAACGGCCAATGAGAGTTGCCGTGGCTGCTCCGGTAACGCCCATTTCGGGGAATATGCTCCACCCGAAAATCAGCAGGGGGTCCAGAATGAGGTTAATGCCATTGGCAAGCCAAAGGGCTTTCATCGAAATATTGGCATCTCCGGCGCTGCGAAAAACCGAATTTATCACGAAAAGTAACATAATAACAACGTTGGAACTAAGCATTATTTTAGCATATCCGCTGCCAAGTTCAATGGCTTTTTCAGAAGCCCCCATCAAACGAAGTAAATCGCTTGAGAAAAATAGTCCGACTATGGCTATAATAAAAGAAACAGATACGGCAATAATAATAGATTGAACAGCTACTACCGAGGCTTCTTCTTTGTTCTTTTGCCCGATTCTGCGAGAGATAATGGCCGCCGTTCCGGTGCTGAATCCCACGCCTAAGGCGTAAACAATGGTCATGAGTGATTCTGTAATGCCCACGGCCGAAACTGCCTCGGCACCCAATTTTGAGACGAAGAAAATATCGGCCACCGCAAAAATGGATTCCATGACCATCTCCAATATCATGGGAACCGACAGCAGCAGTATTGCACGACTTATGCTTCCGGTGGTATAATCACTTTCATTTCCGGAAATTGATAACCGAATGTCGGTATATAATTTTTTGATGTATTTCTTAGGGAACATTTATGTCGCTTCCTTTTTTATAGATATGAATATTCAATTGTTCTTGAAATATTTGGGAAGACTCTGTGAAAAATTGAATTTGCCAAAAAAACGATTGCAAAAGAATCGACAAATGTAGTTTAAAAATTAATTTTGGTTTCGGTTATGACGAAATACTTTTAAAACGAAATATTATGAATATATATAAATGGGCTAAAATAAGCTCAAAGTAGTATATTTACTCAAACGGGAAAGGGTTTATTTCAGTATTATTTTATTATTATTCACATTAGGGTATTTCCTTAAAAGCAATTATATTTGTCTAAAAATAAATAATGGCGATAATTATATATTTTGAGTAAATATACATCCTAATTATTTTATTCCCGACTGAAGTTGTTTATATTCGTAGAATTTAGGTTAAGAAACGAATTAATTTATGAGAACCGGACTGTTTATTATTTTTATATTACTATTCCTTCTGCCGTTAGAGGTTTTTTCTCAATGGGATGATACCAAGTTCAGACATATTTCGGTAAATGAAGGTCTGTCGGACCCCAGTGTTGTAGCCATTGAAAAAGATGACAAAGGGTTTATGTGGTTTGGTACTCGTGATGGTTTAAATCGCTATGACGGCTATGAATTTAAAATATTCAAACATCAGAAAAATAAAAACAGTCTGACTAATAATTACATCAGTTGTATTTATAAAACATCAGACGGGCTTTTGTGGATTGGCAGCAAGGACGGATTAAACCGCTATAATCCCGAAACCGGGCTTTTTACAGGGTATAAGAAAAATGGGGGTCGGGCTGAGCTTTCGTCCGGTGCTGTGAACGGTGTTGTAGAAGATTCGGATAAAAATATATGGATTGCCACCGAAAACGGGTTAAATCGTTTGAACCCGAGAAATAATGAAATAGAATATTTTTTATCAGATTCTTTAGATAATAAAAGCATAGCCGGAAATAATGTCCTTTGTTTATTTAAAGATAATACCGGCACAATATGGGCAGGAACTTCGTCCGGTTTATCCAAATTTGATAAAGATAAAAAAGCGTTTACAAACTACTATGGAATAAAAAGAGGGGGCATATTATCAGCGAATCAAATACAAGCTATTACACAAGACCGATCCGGAGATCTATGGTTGGGGACAAGAAACGGAGTTTGCCGGTTTAATCCCGAGCGTGAAACGGCTACAAATTATTTTAAGAATAATCAAAACAACTCTCTCAGCTTAAATTATATAAGAGCAATTGCCGTTGACAATAAAAATCGGGTATGGATAGGAACTTACGATGACGGAATTAATATTTATGACATAAATAAAGATAAATTTTTTCATTTATACCACAATCTAAAACAAAAAGGAAGTTTAAGCCACAACAATATTCGATCACTTTTTGTCGGGAAGTCAGGTAATATCTGGATAGGAAATTATAACGGAATTAATATTTATCTGGAATCTAATCAATATATAAAACATTACTCGCATAACCCCTATGAAGAAGAAAGCCTTAGCAATAATACGGTGTGGGCTTTTACCGAAGATGTAAATCAAAATTTATGGATAGGAACGACTGACGGTTTAAATAAATTAGATTCTAAAACCGGAAAAATTACTCGATATTTCCACCAAAAGAGTAATCCGAACAGCATTTCAAATAATACGATTGATGCCCTGTATTGCGATTCGAAAAATATCCTTTGGATTGGGACATGGGGCGGCGGATTAAACAGAATGGATTTGAATACAGGTATAAATAAAGTGTATAAATACGATACTGATAATTCGAAAAGTATCAGCAGCAATCACATTCGAAAAATAATGCAAGACAGTGAAGGAAATATTTGGATAGGTACCTACCAAGGGGGATTAAATAAATTCAATCCAACCCGTGAAACTTTTGAAAGATTTACTCATAGACCCAACGATTCAACTTCAATAACAAATAATACGGTTTGGGATATTGAGGAACTCTTTTTGGGAGAATTATGGATAACTACTGAAAAAGGGATTAACATTTTAGATTTGAATACATTGACTTTTAAAAGTTTAGAACATGATGATGAAAATGATAACAGTTTAGCACACGATTTTTGTTTATCGATACTCAAAGATCAAGCAGGAAATATTTGGATTGGATCATATGGTGGCTTGGATAAGTATAACCCCAAAACCGGCAAATTTACAGACTATACAAAAAAACAAGGATTGCCGAATAATATAATTTACGGAATTTGTGAAGACAGTAAAAGTAATCTTTGGCTGAGTACAAACGAAGGCATTTCAAAATACAACCGGAAATTAGATAAATTCAAGAATTTTGGTGTGAACGATGGCTTACAAAGCAGTAAATTTAATAAAGGGGCTTATTTTAAAGCAGCAGACGGAATGATTGCTTTTGGAGGGATAAACGGTTTCAATACATTTTACCCTCAAAATATTAAGAACAATAAAATTCCCCCCAAAGTAGTCATTACGTCATTAAAAATTTTAAATAAGGAAATTGTTCTGTCTGAAGATTCGCCCATTAAAAAGGTAATAAGTTATACCGACAGTATTGAAATAAGCTATAAAGATAATGTTTTCACATTTGAATTTTCAGCCTTACATTATAAAAACCCCAAAAAAAATAAATACAAATATAAACTTGAAAATTTTGATGAAAATTGGATTGAAACAAGCTCCAAAAACAGGCGGGCAACATATACTAACCTGATAAAGGGAGATTATATTTTTAAAGTTACGGCTGCCAACAGCGATAATGTTAAAAGTGTAAAGCCTGCTCAGATTTGTATTAAAGTTTTACCGCCATACTGGGAAACATGGTGGTTCCGAATTCTTACGGCAACTTTAATATTGGTAATTATATATGTCATATATAAAATAAGAATCAAGCAGATTGAAAAACAAAAAAATATTCTTGAACAAAAAGTACATGATCGCACGAAAGAAGTCAGAGACAAGAATGAAGAATTATATCAGCAAAAAGATGAAATTATAAAACAAGCCAATCAGCTTCAAAAAACTAATTTAGATCTTAAAAAACTATCCGTGGTAGCCGATAAAACTGATAATGCTGTGCTAATAACCGATAATAAAGGAGAATTTATCTGGGTAAACAACGGGTATGAAAAAATGTACGGTTTCACTTTGGAAGAATTAAAGAGTGATATTAGTTCGAATATACTTTCAAAAGATCTTCCTCAAAAGCCTCACGAACTGGTGTTAAAATGTTTTAATGAAAAAATTTCAGTTCAATATAATCTTAAATTAAAGAAAAAAAGTGGTGAAGATATTTGGATACAATCAGCATTGACCCCGATTTTGGACGATGGCGGAGAAATAAAAAACTTGATTGCCATAAATACTGATATTACGTCGGTTAAAAGCACCGAAAGAAAAATGATAATGCAGCGGGATCAAATAAAAAAACACAATAAACATATCCAATCCGGAATAAAATATGCCAACAGCATCCAACAGGCCTTTTTACCTCTTAAAAGTGAATTGAATAAATTATTTGAAAATTTCTTAATATATAAACCCAAAGATATTGTTTCCGGAGATTTTTATTGGTACTTGCAACTTCCGGCGAAAGAAAATGTACCCCAAAAAACATTTGTTGTGGTTTCGGATTGTACCGGACACGGAGTTCCCGGAGCGTTCATGTCAATGGTGGGAATGCGACTGCTTGATGAAATTGTACGGTTTGATAAGATACACAATCCGAAAGAAATTATAAGTGAATTAGATGCAAGATTGAACACATCCTTAAAACAACAGACAACAAAGAACCGAGACGGAATGGATTTGGCTTTGATTAGTATTACTGAAGAAAATAATAACAACTATCATCTTGTTTTTTCAGGTGCTAAAAGAGATTTATACATTGTAAAAGGGAGCAAAAACCTCGAAAGAATTAAAGGAACAAGACGTTCGGTCGGAGGTAATTCAAATGTTAGCAAACGAGTGGCTTTTGAAAATAAAGAGGTGGTTTTAAATAAAGGAGACCTTGTGTATTTGCTTACTGACGGGATTATTGATCAAAGTAATAAAAAAAGAAAACGTTTTGGTTCGGTATTATTTGAAAACATTTTAAGCGAAGCCAAAAGTTTATCCTTACAACAACAAAAAGAAATTTTGGAATATGCTTTACAATCTCATCAAAAAAATGAAATGCAGCGTGATGATATTACTGTTTTAGGGATTCGGCTTTAATAGGGTCTGAATATCATAAGGTCTCAATTCAAAAATACAGATGAGACTACTTTTTAGCGTTTGATATGTTGTTGGGTTTTTATAAATTGACAGCAATAAGTGCTTTGTCAGGTGAGCTTTACCAATTCCTCAAAGTCTCTGACGTATTTAACTTGAATTATTTACCGTGCTGAGGTGCGAGTCTGTTCATTAAGAATAATAAACGGATGAACGTGCTTGCACCTCAGCGAAGCTAAAAATTCGGCACATTTTTAGGAAGCAAAGGCCCCGCTCATCAATTCCTGTTCTTGCCCGGAAATGCCAATTTGCTTAGCAATAGCTTTCCAGTGGCTTACAGCGGTTTTAACTTCCTGCAAAATTTTGTCCATTTGAGGATTACTAAGTTTAAAATATTCTCCTACACTTTTTGCCAATTCAAAATCTAAATCATTATTATACATATCAATATTTAATGCCAAGCCGTCTTTGTCGATTGATGGATTTATGTCGTACGCCGGAGAAAGTCGCCATTGATTGTTTTCAATAATAAATCCGTGATTTCGTAGGTGGTCGTCGGTGTTTGATATTGCAATATTAAAAACGATACGTCGCCAGAGTTGATGAAGGTCTTTTTGTGTTTCCGACCCTGAAAATTGTATAAATTCTGCGATTTCAAGATACGACGGGCTTTCATCTTTTATATTAAATTCACTATTTCCGGTCATTGTCATTGCCGAAGCAAAATGTATGCGTTCTTCGCCTGCCCGGTCGAAACGTTTTGTAAAAAAAGTATGAAATCGACCCGATATTTTTTGAATTTTACATTCAGCCATTTCAACTCCCGCACTTGTGGCTAATTTGTAGGCCAAATATTCCCAAGCCGCTTTATCAATAACATCATTTTTTGATGGAAATTTTGCAATCCAAAGATGTTTGTTATCATCTAAAATATTTGCTTTTGGTCTGGCACCGCCCAAAGAAGATCCCGGAGCAAGTAGAATTGCCAACCACTTTTTTAATTCGGCACTTTTTTTATCCGATTCTATAATATTTGTTGCATACTGCAAATCACGAACCGATGACCAAGGGGGAATAGGAGTGTTTTTATTGTCGTCTAAAAAGTTGCCGTCTTTTTCTAATTTGAAACGCAAAGCTCCCATTCTGCTTTTGTCATATACTGCAAGCAAAAAATCTTTTTCATGTAAAGTTCTTACGGGTTCATTTTTTTCTTTTGCAATTTGTGCAGCCTTTCGTTGCATTAAAGTTCGTCCCCAAGTGTCGGGCATTGAATCTAAAAATAATCCGAAATTTTGTTTTTCAGTCGGAAATTGTTTGCCCGAAAACCAGGCAATTTCAGGGTCTAAGACAAACCGCTCTTTCGATTTTATCCATTCGTTATCATATTCAAAACTAAAAGATGTTCTGCCTTTTTTGCCTTGTGCAACAAGCAAACCGATACATTTGGGCTCGGACATTCCATACCATTGCGCATAAACCCAAATATTTGTTTTTTTAATCTTCATGTGTTCAAATTTATGCTATGCTCATTATTAGCGGAGAAAATTAATAATGATCTTATTTGTTTTATTGTTAGATCATTCAGAAACTGCTTCATATTTTTTAATCAAGAAGGTCTAAATCCTGTAATTTTTTGCCGAGAAGATCATCTGCCGCCAATTTCAAAAAATCATTTTGCAAGCCAAGAACTCTTAATACATTGAAGTAAGAACCGAATGCAACTTTCGGATTTCCTTTTTCTATTTCGTATAAAGTTCGGCGTGTAATACTTGCTCGTTCTGAGACTTGTATTGTTGTCAGACTTCTTCTTTTTCTTGCTAACTTGATGTTTTCACCCACTTGGTCAAGTATTTTTTGATGTTTCGGAAATAGTATTTGTTTTTTCGACATTGTGTTATGTGCATTATTTTTCACAAATATAACAATTTTGGGTAAAATATTGCTCCTTTATTGAAGTATTATTTTATTAAGACATTTTAAATTGGATGCAAATAATATCACTTGAGTTTCTTTAATTATAAAAATCATCAACAATATGAATTTTGCCAACGGCTTTATCTCTCAACGGAGTTAACGTTTATGGAACTAAAAAAAACACCTCCGAAAAAATGCTTTATAATTAAATTTCAGGCAGTTACCTTAGTAGTTGAATGATTTTAAAGGAAACTCAAGTCAATATAGTTGAAGGCATTACTTCCGTATAGCAGAATTAATTTTTCCCTCAAACTTGCAGACTACAGTACAAATAGCTATATTTATTCAAAAATATTGATTGAGTCCGGTCTAAAAAGTATGTTTTGTTTTAGCAAAACAAATTATAGGCTTAATTATCAGGGTTTTATAAACTATTTTGCAATTAACTTAAAACTCTTATTTTTAACATTTTAACTTTATAAACTGAATTCTTGATTGTTATAAAACATAATAGTTCGTTAAATTTTTGACCTTTGAGCGTGCTTGCACCTCAAAGCGTCTAAAATTGAGTCCGTTAGCTAATTTGATGCAATTTGTTATATTGTTGATAATTAATTATTTATAAAAATGTACCGAACCATTGAAAACAAAAGCTATGCAAATAAATCAAAAAAAATACATATTAGCATTTGACCAAGGAACAACAAGTTCCAGAGCTTTAGTGATAAACAAAAAGGGAGAAATCATTTCTATTGCTCAAAAAGAATTTGAGCAAATTTTTCCTGAATCGGGCTGGGTGGAACATGACCCGAATGAGATATGGGCATCGCAAGCCTCAGTGGGTGCAGAGGCTATATCTAAAATTGGTATCAACGGAAAAAATATTGCAGCCATAGGAATTACCAATCAGCGAGAAACCACGGTGGTGTGGGATCGAAATACCGGAGAGCCGGTTTATAATGCTATTGTTTGGCAAGACCGGCGAACGGCAAAATACTGCGATGAACTGAAAACTGCCGGTAAGAGCGATTTGTTCAAAAATAAAACCGGCTTATTGCTCGATGCCTACTTTTCAGGAACTAAATTGAAGTGGATTCTTGATAATGTGAAAGGTGCAAGAAAAAAGGCAGAAAATGGGGAGCTGGCATTCGGAACAGTTGACAGTTGGTTGGTTTGGAAACTGACACAAGGAGAAAAGCATATCACAGATATCAGTAATGCGAGTCGAACACTGTTATACAATATTCATGACAAGAAATGGGACAAAGAATTACTTCAATTATTCGATATTCCTGAAAGTATTTTACCGAAAGTAACCGGTTCATCGGGAATTTTGGGTGAAACAAAAACAACTATTTTTGCCCATCCGATACCTATTACAGGAATTGCCGGTGATCAGCAAGCGGCTTTATTTGGCCAACAATGTACCCAAGAGGGCATGGTGAAAAATACTTACGGTACCGGTTGCTTTATGCTTATGAATACGGGCAATAAAATAGTAGAATCAAAGAATAATTTGCTTTCAACCGTAGCATGGCAGATTGATGACGAAGTTACTTATGCCTTGGAAGGTTCTGTGTTTATTGCCGGAGCTGTTATTCAGTGGCTGCGAGACGGATTGGGAATAATTAATTCAGCCTCTGAAATAGAAGAACTTGCTTTGCAGGTAAAAGATAACGGCGGCGTATATTTTGTGCCGGCACTTACCGGCTTGGGAGCCCCTCACTGGGATCAATATGCCCGCGGAACAATCACCGGGCTTACCAGAGGCACTTCCAAAGCTCATATTGCTCGTGCAGCTCTGGAGGGAATAGCCTTTCAAACGGCCGATTTATTAAAAGCTATGCGTGCCGATTCAGGTATTGATATTTCTGAACTAAGAGTGGACGGCGGGGCGGCAGTAAATAATCTGTTGCTTCAGTTTCAATCCGATGTATTGAGAACGTCTGTTTTGCGACCTGTTCAGTTGGAGACCACAGCCTTAGGAGCCGCCTATCTTGCCGGTTTAGGTGTAGGATATTGGGATACTCTTTCAGATTTAAAAGAAAATATTGATACGGACCAAGTCTTCAAGCCTAAAATGGATAGGTCTGCTGTCGAAAAATTAACATCGGAATGGAATAATGCTTTGGAAAAGGCTAAGGGTGGCGTTTTGAGTTAGGAATATTAGTGCTTTGAGGAATGATTAATACCGGTTGTCGAACAAAACACCCAATATAAATCATTTACAATTGCTAAATTAAACGACAAAGTGCATACTCTTAGTATGAAAACAATAGTCAAACTATCAGAATTACACTTTCATTTTCGAATAAAAATAGACTTAGTTTAATTTTACCGCCGTTCCGTAAGCCAATATTTCTGAGGCCCCTTGTGTTACCGCTGAAGTCATAAATCGAACATTCACCACTGCGTCAGCACCAAGGCGTTCAGCATCTTCAATCATTCTTTGCAACGCTTGTTCTCTGGCGTCGGCGAGTAGTTTTGTGTAGCCTTTGATTTCTCCGCCTACAATGTTTTTGAGACCGGCAAATATATCACGTCCCACATTTCTTGCTCTCACTGTACTGCCTCTGGCGACAGTTAAGGATTCCAGAATTTGTTTCCCTTCGATTTGTTCAGTATTAACAATCAGCATATTTTTTTTTTTTACAGAATTAAAATCATTAAGTGCTTGTTACAAAATAAAGTTAACAGAATTGACGAAGTTATTTTGTTTCGTTCCTAAACACCCAATATCTGTTTGAGTTGTTCCACTTGTTCTTTCCAAAGCTCTTCAGCTCCTTCTTGATCACCGTTGTCTGCAAAGTCAGTTATTCTGAGCGTTGTATCGCCGGTTACTTCCTGCTTTACAATTTTGAGTTCAAAAAAACAATCTTCATCTTCAATATCAGTCCATTGATACCTGACATAATCATTTTTTTGATTGGATAAAAGCTTAGCTTGTTGGCTTGAGCCTTCCCATTCAAAAGTATAAATATCATTATTTTTATTGACTTTGTCAGCAAACCATTCCTCGAGTCCGGCCGGGTTTAAAAGGCGGTAGTACAGAATCTTTGGAGAGGTATTAACTGCGTATTCTAATTCGTATTTTTCCATAAGAGTTAAAAATTTGTCTTCGCAATATACAAAAAAAAGATTAAAAAAGAAAGAATAAGTTTTATGAACAGAAAAATAATTATATATTTGCAACCGCAAAAATATGGTGAGGTAGCTCAGCTGGTTAGAGCGTCGGATTCATAATCCGGAGGTCGAGAGTTCAACTCTCTCTCTCACTACAAAAAGACCGGAAAAACGAAAGTTTTCCGGTCTTTTTTTGCTCATATTTAAGAGCTATTCTTTATAGGGGTTGAAAATTTTCCGGAATAGTCCCGGCAGGATTTTTGTATTATAAAAACTTATAAATTAATATTAAAATTCTAACAAAAAAGGCCATGAATCAACATCTCATTTTTTATGTTATGTCAATAGTAATAATAGGACCGCTGTTCATTCTTATCATTCGGGGGGTGTTTAAAAAATCTTTTATGGCTAAAATAGGATATACGGTGGTCGCTGTAGCCTTATTGAAAACAGTATTGTCATATACGGTTTATACGTTTAATATTCCTTCACAAATAAATATTCCGATAGATTTGGTTGTAATTATCTCTGCCATACTTTATCTGCGTCGAGATATTCTCCGCTTACAACGGTTGAACGGAAATATTGACGAATTGGTCGAGTTCAATTTAAATACAAAGGTCAATCCCTCCGATTTGAAGCATAAGGATGAGATAGGACAAATTACTAAGTCGGCAAATGAATTTATCCTAAAACTGAATCGACTGATAGCAGAAATATCAAAAAGCTCAGATAATTTATACCATGCCGGAAATACGGTTGATTCAGTGTCGCAGCAACTTTCACAAGGAGCCAATGAACAAGCGGCAACTACAGAGGAAATCGCATCCTCTATGGAGGAAATGGCCACAACCATACAAGCCAACAGCGAACAATCCAAGCGATCGGGAGAAATTGCGAAGAATGCTTCAGGAGAAATGAACAACAGTATGACGGTTTTATTAGAAGCAGTAGAAGCAGTAACAAAAATCAGTGATAAAATCATGATTGTTTCTGAAATTGCCGATAAGACAGATTTATTGTCCATTAATGCGGCTATTGAAGCGGCAAGAGCGGGAGAAGTCGGAAAAGGATTTGCCGTGGTGGCCTCAGAAATTCGGAAATTGGCTGACAGAACAAAAATTGCTTCTGACGAAATAGAATCATTATCGGCCTCGGGGCGAAAGGTTTCTCAGTCTGCCGGTGAAAAGCTTAAAGAACTATTTCCGGAGGTTGAAAAAAGCAGTAAACTCATTAATGAGATTGTGTTGGCAAGCATTGAGCAAAAAGACGGGGCTGAGACAATAAATACTTCGGTACAGCAATTGACTGAAATTACTTCTGAGAATTCGTCGTCTGCCGAACAATTGGCTTCTTCTGCAGAGCAACTTGCCTCCCAAGCAGAGCAACTTAAAAATGTCGTTTCTACGTTTATCTTGAATCCGGACTACTTATCCGGAATTGAAGAAAAAACTGCTGAGAACTCTATAAAAAGAGACCGACAAAAGTCCGTCATTGAAATGGGTGATGATCCGGATGATTTAGAAAATGAATTTGAACAATATTAGCACACAACAAGCTATAAGTGTTCGGCGACTAAGTTTGTCAAAAATTCAAAATCTTTGGGGCTTAATTGCTCCGGGCGTTTGGTCATTATTTCGTTATCGATGGTTGTTTTTCCTAAAATGTCTTTCAGCGAATTGCGTAACATTTTTCTTCGTTTATGAAACGAAACTTTTACAACCTTAAAGAAAAGCGTCTCATCACAGTCCAATTTTCTATTGGGAATTTTTGTCAATTGCAGCACAGCGGAGTCTACTTTTGGCGGCGGATTGAAATTGCCGGGGCTAACGGTAAATAATAATTCTGTTTTGAAAAAGGATTGTATATACACACTCAATATCCCGTAAGTTTTATTGCCGTGAGGGGCTGCAATGCGTTGTGCAACTTCCTTTTGAAACATACCCGTAACTTTGTTTACACTGCTTTTGTATTTTAAAACTTGAAACAGTATGGGAGCCGAAATATTGTATGGGAAATTTCCGATAAGATCCATTCCTTCGGGGAAATGCTTTTGAATATCAAAATTTAAAAAATCTTGTTCAAAAATATTTTCCGATAAAGAAGGAAAATTTTTGTAAAGATAGTCAACAGATTCGGAATCAATCTCAATAAGGAAAAAATTTTTGCTCAGCGGCTCAATGTATTGCGTCAGGACACCCATTCCCGGGCCAATTTCCAAGATCGGAGTATTGCTGTTGATTTGAGCGGCTTCAACAATATTTTCAGCTATAATCTGATTGGTCAGAAAATGCTGACCCAGATGTTTTTTTGGTCGTACACCCATTGTTTTTTTTTGCAAAGATATATAAAATGTGTCCATTTCAGACTTCGTCTGTTTTATTATTTTTTATTATCTATATAGTTATGCTTTAAGGAATTATTACACCGTGTGATATAATTGTACGGATTTAAGCGTAACTTGCTGATTTTCATTGATAATTTGTTTAAACTTGTCCAAAAACAAATATCAAAA
>JAYEIA010000072.1:0-13749 GCA_034659855.1 Bacteroidota bacterium | reverse complement strand
CAGCAACTGATGTTAAACCTATCTCTTGTGATGGGATCTATATGGGTAACGACTTGTCCATGAATTCTTTCATGCAAAACAACATGCTCAACCTCCGAAAAAGCAACGTCATTTTAAACTATAGCCAAAATATATGAACTAATATAAAGATTCTCAACCCAATTATACTTTAAACGGTTAATAATTTGACTTTTACAAAGAGTGTATTTGTTGAATGCAAGGTATTGTACCATTATATCATTAAAGAATTAAACCATTTAATATATTAATCATAAAAATTCATTTCATGATAAAACGCATCCTATCAATTGCTGTAATAATTTCATTAACAATACCGCATCTGTTTTCTCAAAAAACAATTGTTGGTGTAACTTTAAATTATGCCTATAACCCTTTGGACAGCGTAAAAGTCAGTACAAATGACAGCTCCGCATTTGTTCTGACCAATGCTAAAGGAGAATATGAAATTGAAGTCCCCGAAAACAGCAGTCACATAATATTCCGATACAAAACCTTATACTTTTCGGAAAAAATAAAAGGTCGATCGGTGATCAACAAAACCATGTCGTCTATACAACCGGAAAAAGAGACCTACCGCTATAGTGTACAACTTAATGCGGGTGGTCCGACAATATTTGGTTCCGTTTCGGGAAGTATGTTAATTACACAGAGCTTCAGTATTGAACTGGGACTGGCTTTTGCCAAAGCTAATATCGGAATTAACGCTTTCTTCAAATCTCCTTTTATAAATGATTATTGGCAACCATACATTGGGGCTCAAGCCGTTTTTTATGAGGAATTTATGGGGTCAACATACGGTCTTCTGTACACTCCGATAGGCTTTAGATACATGAACAGCAGAGGAACAACCTTTTCAGTTGAAGTTGCCGGTTTATTTAGCAATAAAGAAGGATTTGTAATAAAATCTCCTGTATGGGGAGGTATAAAATTCGGAAAATATTTCTAAGGAAATACTGAAATTTACAACCACAGAATTCCTCGGATGAATTCCGATATAAAATATTGATTAAAAAAAAGTGAAGTCATTAAACCCATTTGAAAAACGAAAAATAGCTCTTACTTTAAATATATCCATTATGAGAAAATTAATACGTCTGACAATAATACTTCTATTTACAATAATGAGTTTAAACGTATTTTCACAACAAATAATCCGCGGCGTTATTACAAATAGTTTCGGGGAAAGAATCAAAGACGTTTCCGTGATTACTCCTGACACATCAAGAATTACAACATCGAGTAGAATTGGGGAGTACAAAATAACCGTCCCGGACAGTTGTACCGAATTAATTTTTTATAAACGAAAATTCACACATTCAGAAAAAATTAACGGCAGAAAAGTAATTAATCCGCAAATCCATACAAACAACAAAGTTCAATCCTCTCTCAATCCAAAAATTGATTATCCGTGGGGATTGCAAATTACATTGCTCGGGTATTCGCTTTATAATGTATCAGTCAATCATTTTATAAATTCAGAATACTCTGTTGAAGCAGGCTTAGGTGCAGGGGGATTGGTTTTCGGCGGCAAACGCTACTATAGTTTGAACGACTACGGCAACAATAAATCCTTTTACTTCGGGGCTCTTACGGCCATTTCACCGGGATCTCTTTGGAAACTATATTTTCCGGTGGGCTATCATATCTTGAGCAAAAATGGTATGGCATTCGGAGTAGAACTTGCCGGAGTTATACCGTTATATAATCCGGAGAATAATTTTTCAAGAAGTGCTCTGTTAACATTTTTCGGAGCCGGAATTAATTTTGGCTATCAGTTTTGATTTAGTTTTATTGCAGAGTAGTATCAACACAAATTAATTATGAAAAAATAATCTTTTGTAAATTGAGCATGTTGTTTGCAAAGGTATAACTTTGCAAAAAGTCATATTATTTTAAAACCGAAAAACCATGCAAGAATCAATACTCCGATTTTTCCAAAATGCAGCAACCCCTTTTTGGGACAGTTTCTTTACCTATATTACCATGTTGGGAGAACAGTATTTTATTATACTGATAATTTCACTCATTTATTGGAATGTTTCAAAGAAATATGGTTTTATTCTTACGTTTACTTTTTTGGTTTCGACTATTGTAAACAGCTATCTCAAAATACTGTTTCATACGCAAAGGCCCTATCTTAAATTGGATAATATAGAGGGTAAAAGAATTCATACCGGCGAAGGATATGCATTCCCCAGCGGACACACACAATCAGCCACTACTCTTTTTACAACTTTAGTGTTATTTGTAAAAAATAACATGTTCACTACCCTCGCTGTTTTGCTGTCGGTATTGGTTGCCGTATCAAGAGTATTTCTGGGTATGCACTGGCCCATAGATGTTATCGGCGGTCTGGTTTTTGGTGTTCTGATTTCTGTATTTGTATTCACCTACTTAAGTAAAATTTATGATAACAAAAGACTTTTCTATAAAGTTATTATCGGAGTTACGCTGTCAGCATTTTTTATTTTTTTGATACTCATACTTCTTAACAATTTTTACTTTAATAATGAGCTTGAAATATACAGTACTCTAAAAATATTAGGAATAACAGGAGGTGCCGTAGTCGGGTTTATTTGGGAAGAAGAAAAATTCCCGTACACCACAAAACACAAATTTTGGATTAAACTTTTGCGCTATGCTATTGGTATTACAGTGACTATTGCTCTGCTGGCGGGCTTAAAATATATATTCCCCGAAACAAAAATATTCACATTTTTCAGATACGTCATCGTCGGCTTATGGATTTCGGCAGGGATGCCTTTTTTCGGACAAAAAGTTAAAATATTTCGGAAGACAGAAGTAAAGCCGTAAACCTTTATTTAATAAATATTTTTTTAGTTATTAACACCCGCCTCCTGTAATTCTGTCGCAAACTCACAACTTGATATGTTTCTCGACATGCAGAAGAAAAAAGCACGGGTTTGCCCTAATAACAGCAGAGTCTTATTCTCAGTATTCGAAAATTTTATTCATACTTAATCAAAATTAACTTAATATTTAGGAAATTAATGCTTTTTAGGTAACTTTGTAGCTTGAATACAATTTTTGATAATCAATTTTTTAATATAAAATTTATTGTTATGGCTAAAAAAATCACTTGTGAAGGTAATTGGGCTGCTGCACATGTTGCATATATGTTCAGTGAAGTAGCTGCTATTTACCCAATCACACCGTCATCTGACATGGCTGAATACGTTGACAGCTGGTCAGCAAACGGAAAAACAAATTTATTCGGAGAAACTGTTGATGTTTCTGAAATGCAATCAGAGGGAGGAGCATCAGGTGCTCTACACGGTGCATTGCAAGGCGGAGCATTAAGCTCTACTTTTACTGCCTCGCAGGGATTATTGTTAATGATTCCTAATATGTATAAAATATCCGGAGAATTACTTCCGGCAGTTTTCCACGTCAGTGCAAGAAGTGTTGCCACACAAGCCCTCTCAATTTTTGGAGACCACAGTGATGTAATGGCAACTCGACAAACCGGTTTTGCGATGTTGGCCACAGGAAGTGCCCAACAAATTATGGACATTGCTCCTATTGCTCACTTGGCAGCAATAAAAACTCGAATTCCTTTCATGCACATTTTTGACGGGTTCAGAACTTCTCACGAAATTTCAAAAGTTGAACTCCCCGACGAAGAAGCACTAAAAGGAATGCTTGACATGGAAGCACTACAAGCTTTCAGAGATAATGCACTAAGTTCAACAGATCCGGTAACGAGAGGTACTGCTCAAAATCCTGACATTTTCTTTCAGGCTCGTGAAGCAGCTGATCGTTTCTATGATCCGGTTGCTGATGTTGTAGCTGATTACATGAAAGAAATAACAAAACTTACCGGGCGACCTTATGCTCCGTTTAGTTATTTCGGAGATCCTGAGGCTGAAGATATTATTGTTGCAATGGGTTCTGTAACTCAAACTATTAAGGAAACTATTGAGCATTTAAACGAGCAAGGAAAAAAAGTAGGGATGATGATAGTTCATCTTTATCGTCCTTTCTCTGCTAAGTACTT
The DNA here is from genome assembly GCA_034659855.1 of Bacteroidota bacterium. Classification (GTDB taxonomy): domain Bacteria; phylum Bacteroidota; class Bacteroidia; order Bacteroidales; family JAADGE01; genus JAYEIA01. The sequence goes on along the minus strand of JAYEIA010000072.1, from coordinate 9,710 downwards.
TATGGATGCACTGCCTGACTCTGTGAAAAACATCACAGTATTAGACAGAACCAAAGAGCCGGGAGCAAACGGTGATCCGTTATACATGGATGTAAAAGACCTATTTTACAAAAAAGATAATGCGCCTGATATTTTTGCCGGTCGTTACGGACTAAGTTCCAAAGATACAACTCCTGCAATGATGATTTCTGTATATGAAAATATGGAACGTAATGAACCGAAAGACCATTTTACAGTTGGTATAGTTGATGATATTAAATTCTCAAATCTCCCGATACTGCCTGAAATAAGCACAGTACCTGAAGGAACTTTTGAAGGTAAATTTTACGGACTGGGTTCAGACGGTACAGTAGGTGCCAATAAGAACTCAATCAAAATCATTGGAGATTCTACCGACAAATATGTTCAAGGATATTTCTCATACGACTCTAAGAAGTCGGGTGGTATTACAATATCTCACTTACGCTTTGGTGATAAAATTATTCGTTCGACATACCTGGTTAAACAACCGGATTTTGTTGCTTGCTCAAATCCGTCATATCTTAAAAAATATGACATGTTGGAAGGCATCAAAGAAGGCGGTTCATTCTTTATGAACAGTACTTGGGATGCCGAGGAAACCAAAAAGCGTTTGCCCGATTCCTACAAAAAGGTACTCGCTGAGAAAAACATCAGCATGTACACAATCAATGCAACCAAGATTGCAGAAGGTATTGGACTGGGAAACAGAACAAACACTATTATGCAATCGGCATTTTTCAAAATTTCTGAAGTCATTCCATATTCTGATGCAGTAACTCAAATGAAAGCTGCAATTAAGAAGTCGTACGGACACAAAGGCGACAAAATTGTGAATATGAACAATGCTGCTGTTGAACAAGGCGGAGAAGGTATTACGGAAATTAAAATTCCTTCGGAGTGGAAAGATATTACACCGAAAGAAGAAAAAAGTATGTTTGCTGATGATGCTCCGGAATTTGTTAAAAATGTCATGGGACCAATGAATGCACTTAAGGGTGACGACTTGCCCACAAGTGCATTTAAAGGACGTGAAGACGGGACTTTCCCGGCAGGAACTGCTCAATATGAAAAACGAGGGGTTGCCACAACTGTTCCCGAATGGATTCCTCAAAACTGTATCCAATGTAACCAGTGTGTATATGTTTGTCCTCACGCTTGTATACGCCCATTCTTAGCTGATGATGAAGAAGCTAAAAATGCTCCGGAAGGAACAGATTTCATTAAAGGTGTGGGCAAAGGATTAAAAGAACTGAACTACAGAATTCAAGTAAGTACTCTTGACTGTACAGGATGTGGTTCTTGTGTGGATGTTTGTCCTTCTAAAGAGAAATCACTCGTTATGGTTCCTCTTGATGACAAGCAAAAGCCGGAAGAAGAACGATGGAATTATCTACATGATGAAGTAGGATATAAAGATAATTTAATTGATAAATTTAAAAATGTAAAGAATTCGCAGTTTGCTCGACCATTATTTGAATTTTCCGGAGCATGTGCCGGTTGTGGTGAAACACCTTACATTAAATTGATTACTCAATTGTACGGCGACTCCATGACTATTGCAAATGCCACAGGATGTTCATCAATTTACGGCGGTTCAGCCCCGGCTACACCTTATGTAGCCAATGATGAAGGCCACGGACCGGCATGGGCAAATTCACTGTTTGAGGATAATGCCGAATTTGGTTACGGAATGGCTTTGGCCAATAAGAAGCAACGGAATATCATCCAAAACAAAATGGGAAAGATGATAGAAGCCGGTACTGACGGTTCTCTCAAAGATGCATTCAACGAATGGATTGAAAACAGAGAAATTACCGGGAAAGCCAAGATGTCAGCTTCAAGAGTCATTGGTGAACTCAACAAATCAGATGATGAAACGGCAAAAGAAATTCTGAACTTGAAAAAGTATCTCACGAAACAATCCGTTTGGATATTCGGAGGCGACGGTTGGGCTTATGATATTGGATATGGCGGCTTAGACCATGTGTTGGCTTCCGGTGAAGATGTCAATGTTCTTGTGATGGATACCGAAGTGTACTCTAACACCGGCGGACAATCATCTAAAGCAACACCCACAGCTGCTACGGCTAAATTTGCTGCAGCAGGTAAACCAATTCGTAAGAAAGACCTTGGAGCAATGACCATGTCTTACGGTTATATTTATGTTGCTCAGATTTCGATGGGTGCAAGCCAGGTGCAAACCATGAAAGCACTTAAAGAAGCTGAGGCATATCCCGGACCGTCTCTCGTTATTGCATACTCTCCATGTATTGCACACGGACTAAAAGCAGGAATGGCGAAAGTACAAGACGAAGAGAAACATGCGGTAGAATCAGGGTATTGGACAAATTATCGTTACGACCCAAGATTGGAAGAAAAAGGAAAGAATCCTTTCCAATTGGACTCCAAAGAGCCTGATTTTACGAAATTCAGAGATTTCTTATTGGGTGAAGTTCGTTTTTCTTCATTGCAGAAAAATTTCCCTGATCATGCAGAGGATTTATTTGCAAAAGCTGAGAAAGATGCTAAATGGCGTTATAATTATTATAAGCGTTTGACTGATATGGAATATTAATCCATTGAAATTCAATAAAAAAATCCCGGCCTCGGCCGGGATTTTTTTTACTCAATAATCCTCTAATTATTTCAAACGGAAACTAAAAATAAAATCTTGAATATTTGATTTAGTCGGCTTATTGCTTGAATTTAATATGGCAACCTGATACAAGCGATCGCCTACAATATAATCTGCAGCAGCAGTATAATAGCCCCCGCCGTGCGCTTCAAAATAGATTCCCGGATTGCCCTTGGTCGTAATTTTTCGCTCATTTGTAACTGTCATATTCAGATTTCCGATATAACCGTCTCTGGCACTTTCCAAAAGGTTGCTTTTATCCATTCCGTCGAGACTCCCTACCGGATAATCCGACAAGGCAACCATAAATACTTCCGCGTTTGATTTTTCGTACATATAGGTTGTCATTTGTAGTTCTCCCAAAGCAGTGTCTACCGGTTTTGTCTTTTTTGTGGGCTCTTGCCCAAAAAAGTTTACTTCAAATGCCGGATCTCCGTTAAAGTAGTTTCCGGAATAACTCCCTTTCAGCTCAAATGAAAATATGAAATCGTCTATCTCGCTTTTTGTTATGGCACTACCTATTTGCAGTATGGTCAATTGAAAAAGGGTGTTTTCCACAAAATAATCTACAACCGCCGTATAATAACCCGAACTGTTAGAGGCTTCGAAATAGATTCCGGGATGTCCGTCAATAGAAGCATGACGGGATTTTTTTACCTCCAGCCCAAGATTTTCCAAATAGCCGGATTTAGCCCCTTCAAGAAGTATTGTCGGGTCGCTGCTCTCAACTTTCTCTTTCGGATATTTAGAAATAGCCACCATATATACAGAACCTGACCCTTTTTCATACATATACGATGTCATCTGAATTGTCCCGATAGCAGTTTCCACAGGAGTTTCCTTCTTAGTTGGCGTTGCACCGTTTGGAAATTTAATTCGGAACCGGGCATCTTCGTCATAAAAATTAGTTCCGTTATCATTTGTTTTTCCTGATGTGGAAGTTGGTTGTCGAATTTCTTGAGCAGAAGAAATTGCACCGAATACTATTAAAGCAAGAATTAAACTAACTATTTTTTTCATTTTTTAAATTTTTATATTTGCATTATTATAATGAAGTTAAGTTAAAATTATGACATCGATTAATAATGATAAAAAAAATTACACCAACACCTGTAAAAGTCAGATAAGTATTAAAGTCGTTATCATTCGAATTTTTATTCTAATCGGCTTTTTTTCTCATATTTTTACATTCAGTTCAGCCCAAACAAAATTTGGAATAAACCTGGGAATAAACAGCTCGACCATTCGATATGCAGACGAAACTAAAGAAAACCTCATCGCCCCGTACAGAAAACTAAAGCCGGGACTGTCTGCCGGTTTATCTGTAAAAACTACACTTAATCCGCTTTTATTTATAAACTCAGAATTAAACTACAGCCGCAAGGGCTTAAAATATTTGCAGGACGGAATTCGCAAAGGCTCAAACAAAACCAACTATATTCAATGGACAGCCACGGGGAATATTATTGGTTTAAAGCATAAAAAACACAAACTATTTACCGGCATCGGATTATACACGGCCTTTTTGATAAATGGAAAATACGACTCGGTCAATCTGCAAACCGGAGAAACCCGGTCTGAACCCTTCGATTTTAAAAATAACAACTACACATACAACCGGTGGGATGCCGGACTAACTATCAGACTGGGATATTTCAATAAAAAGTCTCCGGTTCATTTCTCCGGTTCCTATGAACACGGCATGCTTCAAAGTTCTCAAGAAATTGTTGACAGCTATTCTAATCGTACAATTCGTCTGGAACTTTCTTATATGCTAAAAAAGTAAGTGAAGTTTATGCCGTTTGCACTATAAGATTTCATGTCCTCGGCATTTCAGCAAGCCCTTTAATTTTGATTTTTTTAGATTGAAACTTGTCATGTCAAAAAAAAATGCATATTTTTGAATATATCAAACCAATAAAATAAATAAATTATGAAAAAATTATTAGCACTATCATTAGTATTACTATTTGCTTTTAACTCTCAAGCTCAAAGATATGGCATAAGATTAGGAGGAAACTTTTCCGGAATGATGTCGACAGTTGAATCTGAAGGAACTAAAATTGCTCCGGGTATGAATATGGGTATTTTGGCTGAATTTGGTCCAAAAATGGTTAATCTTCATGCCGAAATTAATTATGCTCAAAAAGGATTCAATCAGACAGTAGATACCGATCTTTCATCTCTTGGTTTGGGAATAATGACTACGGATGCAAAAATAAACTTCGACTATCTTGAAGTACCGCTGTTAATAAAAGTCAATCCCCCATTTCCAATGTATTTCTATGCCGGTCCTTATTTTGGATTTGCACTAAACGGTGAAGTTGCCAGCGATTTTTCTGTTTCTGAAGGAGAATTAACAGATGATACAAAAGAAACTCTTGATTTAAAAGATGCTACTGATTTATATGATGATGATTCTATTTATAAAAAACAAGACTATGGAGTTGCTGCCGGACTGGGAAGTCAATTCGGTTTAGGTCCCATTCATGCATTTGTTGAAGGAAGAGCTACTCTTGGCCTTACAAATCTTTACGACACAGAAAGTGAAGCTTATGAAGACCTTGTAACAGAAGGCGCTTATAAAGATACTGACCACTTAAAAAATATGGCTTATACGATTGCCGTAGGTATTATCTTCGGAAAATAATTTCAACTATAAAATTCAAAAAAGGCTGCTTTTTAGGCAGCCTTTTTACTTTCGAATTTATTATTTTATCCGTTTAATAACTTTTCTCGTTCTCCCTCAAAACCGGGTTTTTCAAGCAGGGCAAACATATTTCGTTTATATGCCTCTACTCCGGGCTGATCAAATGGGTTTACACCTAAAACATACCCACTTATACCGCAAGCTTTTTCAAAAAAGTAAATCAATTCTCCGATACTTTCCTCATTAGTTTCGTTTATCTCAAGTTGTATATTCGGAACTCCGCCCTCTGTATGTGCTAATACCGTAGCCAATTCAGCATTTTTATTGATTTCATCTATTCGCTTACCTGCCAAATAATTCAGATTATCCAAGTTCTTTTCCTCAAAAGGTACTTTGAGTTCGTTCTTAGAATTCTTAACAGAAATTACTGTTTCAAACAATTCTCGGCGCCCGTCTTGAATATATTGCCCCATGGAGTGTAAATCGGCAGTAAAATTTACCGAGGCCGGAAAAATCCCTTTTCCGTCTTTTCCTTCACTTTCGCCGTACAGCTGTTTCCACCATTCCGAAATATAATTCAATTTGGAATCATAATTCACCAATATTTCTGTTTTAAACCCCTTATTATAAAGCACATTCCTGTAGGCCGCATACTGCTCAGCCGGGTTGTTCTCAAACGGAATATCAACACCGGCTTGCTTTTTCATGGCAGCTGCCCCGTTGAGCAAGGCTCTAATATCAAAACCGGCAACGGCAATAGGCCACAGACCAACAGGAGTCAGCACCGAAAACCTGCCGCCCACATCATCAGGCACTACATAGGTTTTATAGCCTTCTTGATTGGCCAAAGTCTTAAGAGCTCCTTTTTGAGCATCGGTTACGGCAGTAATTCGTTTGGCGGCCTCCTTTTTTCCGTATTTATTCTCTATATCCTTTTTTAGAATACGAAAAGCAACAGCCGGCTCGGTCGTTGTTCCGGATTTTGATATAACGGTCAAACCATAAGATTTATGAGCCAACAGCTCCCTTAAATCATATAAATAATCCTCAGCAAGATTATTGCCTGCGAATAAAACCATCGGACTTGATTGATTCTTCTTCAAGTGAGAAAAATTATCCGATAACGCTTCAATGACAGCCTTTGCCCCAAGGTAAGATCCTCCGATTCCTATCACAACCATGACCTCTATTTGCTCGTGCAAATCAGAAGCTCGTTGGGCTATATCATCTACTACAGACTTCTCAATATTCGGCAAATCCAGCCAACCCAGAAAATCATTCCCCGGTCCGGTGGAACTGTGCAGACTATGATTTGCAGCTTTCACATCCTCCTTTATTTTCAGTAACTCTCTCTCAGATATAAAGGCATTTACTTTTTGTGTATTAATTTTCATACAATATATTTTTAAGTAATGATACAATTATTTAATGGGCCAATGGTGTAATAATTCAACTGATTATCAGCAATATAACAATACTAAAATACGGAAAAATTTATGTGTTACTACTTAGTTAATATCTTTTGACTCATATTTTTACAGATTCAACCGTTTGTTTTGATTTTCAAATTATTGATATAAACAAACTCATCAAATTAAACTTCACCGGGTACAAATGTCCAAAATATTAATCATATAATCAATAATTTATAATTCTAAATTTCAATTATATCTGATTAGACTTAAAAAAGACAACTCATTAAATATCATAAAATTACAAATTATTTCTATGTTTTTTTATAAAATATATTTAAAGATATAAGACTATAATATCTATGAAAAAATTGTATTTGGTAAAAAAATATAAGACATTCGTAAAAAAGGGGATTGGAATATTTGCAGTACTATAATATTGTATCTATTTTGAGAAAAATTTTATGAGCTGTGGGGTATGAAACAACTTAAAATTACAAAACAAGTAACAAACAGAGAATCAATCTCATTGGATAAGTATCTCCAAGAAATTAGCAAGTACGATCTTATTTCCGCAAAACGAGAAACCGAGCTTGCCATCAAAATTAAGAAAGGAGATATGAATGCCATGCACCAATTAATCAGGGCAAACCTTCGCTTTGTAATCTCTGTGGCAAAGCAATATCAAAACCAAGGGTTGAATTTACCGGACTTAATCAACGAGGGCAATATCGGCCTAATAAAAGCCGCCAAAAGATTTGATGAAACCAAAGGATTTAAATTTATTTCATACGCCGTTTGGTGGATTCGCCAATCAATTCTTCAGGCATTGGCAGAATATGCCAGAGTTGTGAGACTCCCCTTGAACAAAATCGGGTCAATAAATAAGGTCAATAAAATGTTCTATCAACTTCTTCAGCAATACAACAGAGAACCCAGCATAGATGAAATTGCCAAGGAACTTAAAATTGCACCTAAAGATGTCAAAAAGGCTATGATGAATGCAGAAAGACATGTTTCAATGGATGAACCGTTGGATGACGACAACAAGCGAAACATGTATCAAATGCTCATTAATAAAAATACGCTTTCACCTGAACGAAATCTACTGAGAGAATCACTGATTGAAGAGCTAAAACGAGTTCTTAATACGCTTCCGAAAAGAGAAGCCGAAATAATAAAACTTTCTTTCGGGTTAGATTTACCCCATCCATACACCTTAGAAGAAATTGGACGGAATTTTGATTTAACTCGTGAAAGAGTCCGGCAAATAAAAAGTCGCTCATTAAAAAAATTAAAAGGCAGAAGCAACACGTTGCAGAAATACTTATGAGTTCAGTTTAAAAAGTTGAGCTATAGTTTAGAATAGAGGTGCTATTTTGAATATGGTGATTATAAAGATTTTACAAGATGATTTTTAAATTTCCGGAGGTTGAGCGAAGCCAAAACCGGTTTCGGCTTCGCTCAACCTCCGGAAAAACAGTATTGTGTTAATAATAAGGACTTTATGATTTTGCAAAAAACATGTAAATCTTGTCAATCCTGTCAAAAAAGACTTTTTGGAGTACACTCAAAGTTATAAAGTTGAAAAGTTTATAAAGTTAAAGTACTAAAAATAAGAGTTTTGAGCTAATTGTGAAATGATTTATAAAACTCTAATAATTAAGCACATAACTTATTTTACTAAAATAAAACATACAAGACCGGACTCACTTATAATTTTTGCTCTCTATAAAATTTGACCTAAGGGATTGTTCCGAAATAAATTGACAATTTTAAGTTATTTTGTTCTTTTACAACTTGAAAATACTGCGAATAGCGAGCTATTTTAACGGATTTTCAAGATTTTTTGCGAACGAGCAAAAACCAAGGGCAAAAGGACGAGTTTAAATAAACCTCACCCTTCACCCCTCACCCTTCAAGGCTAAAAGGGCAAAAGAACGAGTTTAAAGCGTCAAGTTATTTCGGAACAATCCTCTAATTAAGGTGACGCCGGTAAGATTTCGTATTTGAAAATTTTGACAAACTGTTTTATTTTCGTAACTTCACCACTCAATAAAAAAAATAATTAAAATATAATATTATGGGTTTTTGGGATAAAGTCAGAAGTGAACTGATAGACATTATTGAATGGACGGACAGTTCTCATGACACAATGGTGTATCGGTTTGAGCGCCACGACAATGAAATAAAAAACGGAGCACAATTGATCGTCAGAGAATCGCAAGCCGCCGTTTTTATCAATCAAGGGAAAATGGCAGATGTATTTCCTCCCGGGCAATACACACTAAAAACAGAAAACTTGCCCATATTATCCACTCTCAAAGGTTGGAAGTATGGTTTTGACAGCCCGTTTAAAGCTGAAGTCTATTTTGTGAATACAAAAATGTTTACAAGCCAAAAATGGGGAACTCCAAATCCGTTTTATATAAGAGATTCTGATTTCGGAAGGGTAACCCTCAGATCATTCGGGACATACACCATGAAGGTTAATGACCCGGCCAAGTTTATTAAAGAAGTCGTGGGTACCGACGGAGATTTCTCTACATCGGAAATCAATGGTGAACTTCGAAGCCTTATTGTAACAGAGTTTATTGATGCTGTTGGGGAAAGCCAAATTCCGTTACTCGACATGGCACAAAATTACAAAGACATATCAGAGTTTTGTCAAAAGAAACTGGGTGCAGAATTTGGAGACTACGGTTTGGAGATTACAAAATTCAGAGTGTCAAGCATTAATCTTCCGGAAAAACTGCAAGCCAAGTTGGATGAAGGAACCGGCATGAATATGTTGGGAGATATGAACAAATACCAACAAATGAAATCGGCTGACTCCATGGAAGGTGCTGCTAACAATCCCGGAATGGGAGGCGGCATGGAAGGCATGATGGGAATGGCCATGATGCAACAAATGATGAATCAAAATCAGATGCAACAAAATCAACGGCAGGTTCAAAATCAATCGGCCGGCGGGCCCCCTCCCCCTCCTCAG
>JAYEIA010000071.1:0-13826 GCA_034659855.1 Bacteroidota bacterium | reverse complement strand
CTTATCTAAATACTTTGTAGAATTGCAAGAAAATAAGGTGATTCCTGCCAACACAATTAGAAACGGAAGTTTTATATATTTCGAAATTAAAACGTATGGACTCATTATTAAAAGTTTTAGTCTGTTCAACACTTCGTTAAATTACGAATTATTAGTTACGAATTTCGAACTAAGCACGTAATAATCAACACTTTAACTTGCTCACGGTTTGTCTTGTAAGATGCTGAATATTAGGTAATTATAAAAATTTAACGAACTATTGTCTGTTATTACAGCTCAATTATAAAAAGTATCAAATGTTAAGCAAAAATAAAATTAAGCTAATTAATTCTTTAAAAATAAAAAAATATCGTGAGAAACATGGTTTTTTTGTTTCCGAAGGATTAAAATCTAATGAGGAGTTTTTGAAAGCCGGGTTTGTTCCCGTTATTGCTGTTATAACAGATGAGGCTAACAAGTTTCCTGCCTTTTCCCCAAAAACGGAGATTATAAAGGTGTCATCGACAAAAATGAAGAAGGTCAGCAATTTTAAAACCCCGTCGGACCTATTGGTTGTGTACAAAATGCAAAAGGTAAGCTACTCTCAAGATGACATTTCAAATAATGTATGTTTATTTTGTGATGATATTCAAGATCCCGGAAATTTCGGCACGATTCTGAGAACGGCTGCATGGTTTGGAATACGTCATGTATTTTGTTCGCATCAAACGGTGGATGTCTATAATCATAAGGTCATTCAGGCATCTATGGGAGCAACCGCCTCGATATCGGTTCATTATGTAGATGCCTCTGAATTTTTGACCGAGCAAATTAAGAACAGCATTCCGGTTGCCGGCGCTTGCCTTGACGGGGAAAATATTTACCAAACCAAACTGCCGAAGAATGCCCTAATCGTTGCCGGAAATGAAGGCAAAGGAATTAGTCCAAACGTCTCAAAATTTTTGACTCAAAGGTTACATATTCCGCATTTTTCTGATAAAGCCTCAAAGCCGGAATCCCTGAATGTCTCCATAGCCACTGCAATAATCTGTTCGGAATTCAAAAGACGGTAACCATTAATTTGTTCGATTTCTGTATTGCTCAAAAACAACTCTCCCGCTGATATACAGAAGCAACAAACCTACGCTTCCTATACCAATCCACAGATAGTATAAAGGGATATTCCACAGTTTTGATCTTAAAACTCCGGCCGGGCGAAAATTTGTTTCCTCGATATTGGTAACCCTCAAGACTATAGCCTCTTCAGGTATTTTAGAAGTAAAATATTCCAAATCATAAACCGGGAATTCAGCCTGATTATCACTGAACATTAACTGATATGATTTTCCTGCAGCCAAGTAGGCTACTATATATGTTCTTTGTTGATATGCTTTGACGTCTGTAATTCTGAGCGGCTGATTATCTCGGTTATCAATGGTTAATTTTACTTGCTTTGCTTTGTATTGAGACAGGTTTACCGTGTTGCTAAGCTCTGACCCAATCTTGATTTCTTTCTCAATTTGGTCGTAATACATTCCTCCTGCTTCCTCGCCGACATCTCTTATTTTTGACAAGACAGCGGACCGTAAAAAATACTTTGGCCCTTGAACATTCAATTTGAGGCGATCAATGAATTGAGAATCGTCGAATGTCAATACTACATTGGTTCGGTTTAAAGTATCGAGGTGAGAAATAGTGGGTTGAGGTAATTCTACATAATTCTCTTGAGCCATATCCGAGATATATGTATAGCTACTGTAAATATTTACGGCTGTATTATTATAATCGTAAAAGAAAACTTTATAATACTTGAATTGACTTTCAGGAATATTATTAATTAATATCTCAGATTTTGAAGAGTCCGAATTCATGGTCTGAACCGGAAAATTATCTTTAATGATATACCATTCTTTTTTATCATAACTCCCGACCAGTTTTATCCATTTTCTAACCCCTATATTATCGGTCAAAAATGCAAAATTTGCCATGGTCTTTAACGAATCATTTTCAATGAGAACTTCGGTATGAGATTTTAAAGCTTTATGTTTATTTTTTAATACCGTCAAAAACACGACGGAGTCTTTATTTTTCATTTTTTTTTCTACTTCAAAAACAAAGGGAATTTCCTCTGATGAAGAATTCCACAGCCTAATATCCGGGAAGTTATACTGTAGTTTTGAAGTCACCTCGGGGCTTAGAAATATTTTATAAAACCCTGAATTGCTAACCACGGGAATATCTGCTTGGTAGTGATAGTCTTGAGCAAAATTGCTACCTACCGTCAATAGGAGAAGTAGAGTAATTGATATTTTCTTAAGTGTCATATCTTAATATTAATCCGTTCATATTTTTACAACGAATGAGCTAATTCTGAAGTTCTTTGAATAGAGCACTGTCTGATTCTTTCAGGTCAAATTTCTTTTTGTTCAATTGATAGATTAATGCAATTATAAGCAACACACTACCCACAGTTATAAATGAAACGGTGCGTTCATAAAATTCCATATTTCCCAAATCAATAACTAATAATTTAAACAAAATCACAAAAACACTAAAGGTTGCCAGTTGTCGCAGTTGCCTGACATTAAATACCGTACCGATAACTATCATTGCCATGGCAGAGACCGACCAAAGTACGGTGTACTGCATGCGGTGAACTTCCTCGAGCAGATCGGCTGCCCAAACTCCGTTTCTGCTGTTTATTATAACATTTATATGATCCATGGCAAAGGACATCGCAATAACAAGGAAGATGACAAACGGCCAGAGTGTAATTTCCCTTAAAACTTTTTTTGTTCTGAACACTTTATTCAAATTAAAATAACTAACTAAGAATAAAGCTGCTACAATTAAATCTATAAAAAAAATACTGTAAAACTGCTCTGTAGTTATACCGCCCGAAGAAATATATTCGCTTCGCGCTTTTAATGTTACCATATAATAGAACACAAAATAAGCCAAAAGACTTGCACCGGCAATTATTGGAGCCAACAACTTAACTTTGAGTTTTTTTACAAATAATGTAGGTATTGCTGCTAATAAAACAAAGGCAAAATTATATATCCCCATAAAGATTATTCGAGCATATTCCGAATATACCCGGTTGGTTATATGATATTTTATTTCTACATATAAATTCAAATAAAACAAAATGACGGCTGATGCGATTAAAACTATTTTAAACGTTTTTACTTTAAAGATACTAAAAAAGTAAGTCCCTTTTTCTCTTGAAAGTAATAAAACGGCAACTAAAAACGAAAAGGATGCCATTGTTCCTGAAATAAAATCAAGATTAAAAAATAAGGTTTTATTTTCGGCAAGCGGAGATATACTCCTAAATACAGTTTGGAGTAATTGGGCGGTATTCACTAAAACGGCGATACTCAATAAAAATGAACCCAATTTCATAATCAGGACATCAATTTTCTGGGCTATCCATAATAACATCACCAACTGGAGCGACCAAACCATTACAATGGATCGTCCGACAAACTCCACCGGCGGAATCAAAGTTACAAATACCAGTACCAACCCAACGACTAAATAAATTAATCGTTTGTTGAATTGTGCCAGCTTTTGCAAAAGTGTCAAATATATTAGATTAAAAACTGCCATTAAAGCCGTAAACAAGCCCAGCCATTCCGGTTTTAATACGGTTAACATGCCATACCCTCCGGCAAAGACCAGCATATTTAACGTAATAATGGACGATAATTCAAACGGCTTAAAAATGTTCTTGTTAAGTATATTACCGATAGAATGAATGGTGAGCAAAAGCAAATAAAATATAATTAAATACAGAAATCCGGCTTCAAAGAAACTGAAATTATCACTTTGAAATGATTTTATAAGCCAAATTAAAAAATATACGCCCGAAAAAATGAACGTACTCAAGTTTAAGAACAAACGGCGGTTGACTGCTGTGAGTATTAATACACCCAGATCGAGGATGATTATATAATTGAATAATAAACCCGGATCCGAAAAATCATAATCTACGAGAAAGGGTGCAAGAGCGGCAGACCAAACGGAGAGAACGACCAGAGAAGGACGCTTTAAAAAAACTGCGAGGGTAACAGAAAAACCGGTAAGCAACAATATAATTGAAAAGGCTGTTCCGATACTGTATAAGCTGTAATTATAAAATCCGGTAATTACAGAAAAATACAAAATCCCAAATGAGGCTCCCATAACCAACGAACTATAGGCGGGGTGTTTTTTTCTCAGCCAATTGGAGATAAAAAGCAAAAAAAAGCTGCCCAACAAGGCAATACTCATCCGCCCAATAATACCTATCTGTTGATTAAACTCCGGATAGCGTACAAAAAAGCCAATACCCACAGCAAGCAATATACTCCCGACAAGGGTTATGATATTGGCCGACAAAAAGTATTCGTATATAAATTTGCGTATATGAATATCCGACAATGCCTGTCGGATTTTCACTATGCCTCGCAGTATTTTTAAACTTTTCTCTTTTATTTTTGAATCGGGAAAGTCAGCCTCTTTATTTGAACCTGAAAGTTCATTAATTTTTTTTAATAAATATTTTAATCGCCTGTTCGTATTATTTAAATATAACACCAACAACAGAAAGGCAAATGCGATAATATACACACCATAAAATATATATTCCAGTAAACTTTCCATTTTTACATTAAAAAAATATAAATTATTATTTGCTCTACAAAATACTTCAAATCACATACTAATGAGTGTACAAAGTTAGCATATTTCAATTTAATTACTCAATCTTACACAATACTTCGTTAAATTACGAATTATTAATTACGAACGGCGAAGCCCTCACCGCAGGTAATTACGAACTAAGCACGTAATAATCAACATTTTAACTCGCTTACGGCCTGCTTTGTAAAGCATTGAATATCAGGTAATTATAAAAATATAACGAACTATTGTTACAAATATAAGCAGTAAAAACCTATCTTTCAAAAGAATAATGTTACATCACGCCTCAAAGAAGCATTCAAACACAGAGCCACAGACTACTTAACTATAAAAGGGGCATAAAACTAATACCCCTTTTATATTCTAATATTTTCAGTTGGATAAGGAATTGTAAATAAATAACTAATTTAGAAAATGAAGCATTTATTTACTTCCAATTCCTAAGCTATGAGTTGTCTTCCTTTTTGGGTTCTTCGGGTTTTTCGGTTTTTTCGGTTTCTTCGCCCGAGAAGTGCTTACGAACTTTAACTTCTATTTCTTCGGCCAGTTCCTGATTATCCTCCAACAAATCCCGAACAGTTTCTCTGCCTTGCCCCAGCTTTGTATCTCCGTAACTGTACCATGACCCGGCTTTTGTTATTATATCAATTTCGGCTCCAATATCAATGAGTTCTCCAAGTTTTGAAATACCCAGACCGTAAACAATATCAAATTCGGCTTTCTTAAACGGCGGTGCCACTTTATTCTTCACAACTTTCACTCGAGTTTTGTTTCCGGTAATATCTGTTCCGTCTTTTACCTGCCCTATTCTGCGAACATCCAGTCGTACTGAAGAATAAAACTTCAACGCATTACCCCCGGTTGTTGTTTCGGGGTTTCCGAACATCACTCCAATCTTCTCACGAAGTTGATTAATGAATACCATTGTTGTTTTGGTTTTACCAATATTCGACGTCAGTTTTCTGAGGGCTTGTGACATCAATCTGGCATGAAGTCCCATACGAGAATCTCCCATTTCTCCCTCAATTTCAGCTTTTGGTGTTAATGCCGCCACAGAATCAATAACAATGATATCAACAGCACCGGAACGTATCAAATGATCCGTAATTTCCAAGGCTTGCTCTCCGTGATCCGGCTGAGAAATTAATAAATTATCAATATCAATTCCCAAATTTTTGGCGTATCCACTGTCGAAGGCATGTTCAGCATCAATAAATGCCGCTACCCCGTCTTGTTTCTGAGCTTCGGCAATAGCATGAAGGGCTAAAGTTGTTTTACCTGAAGATTCGGGACCGTATATTTCAATGACTCTTCCTCTGGGCAAGCCGCCCACGCCAAGGGCTATATCCAAACCGATGGAACCGGTCGATATCGCAGGAATATCTTCAACAACACCTTCACTCATGCGCATGATAGTTCCTTTGCCAAACTCTTTGTCTATTTTATCTAATGTTGCCTGAAGTGCTTTTTGTTTTGCACTTTTTACATCTTTTTTTGCCATTTTTTGCTGTTTTATAAATTTTCAGAAGGGGAGTTTACCGCTCTGTATTAATTCAAAATATTTACACAAATGTACCTGAAACAGAGCAGATAAAAAAATATTGTACACTCCGTTTATCAACAAGATTTCTTTAATATACTATTTGTAAGTATTTTTGGATAAAGAACGGCCAAAAATTGGAGTATTCAACGGTTTTTTGTTCTTAATTCATTATGCATTGTAATAGAACAACCAAAAAATATTGATCCGTCCAGACAGCTTCCCGGTTTAGGGTAAATTTGTAAATAGTACTTTTCGATCAATTTTCTTCATTAATCCGCGCAAGACTTTCCCGGGTCCAATCTCAACAAACTCGTTACCGCCGTCGGCCAGCATATTCTTATATATTTCAGTCCAGCGTACGGGAGAAGTTAACTGTGCCGTCAGATTCTTCTTAATTTCATCAGCATTGTTTACGGGTTTTGCATTAACATTTTGATAAACCGGACATATCGGTTCCGAAAAATTAGTTTCGTTGATTGCCGCTTCCAACTGAGCTTCGGCAGGTTTCATCAAAGGCGAATGAAAAGCGCCTCCGACTTTTAGTTTCACCGCTCGTTTTGCTCCGGCCTCTTTTAACTGCTCCACCGCCTCATCAATTCCTTTAACAGAGCCCGAAATAACAATTTGCCCGGGCGTGTTATAGTTAGCAGGTACAACGATTTCATCAATAGCTTTACAGATTTCTTTCACTTTATCGTCTTCCATTCCCAAAACTGCAGCCATGGCAGACGGTTCCGTTTCGCAGGCTTTTTGCATGGCATCAGCCCGCTGGGCGACTAAACGGAGGGCATCCTCAAATTTCAATGCTTTATTTATAACTAATGCAGAAAATTCGCCGAGCGAGTGTCCGGCAACCATATCAGGACTTTCGCCGTCGGTGAGGCAAACGGCCGAAATTACAGAATGCAGAAATATTGCAGGCTGTGTTACTTTAGTCTGTCTAAGGTCTTCTTCGCTTCCGTCAAACATTATATCGGTAATTTTGAAACCCAATATATCATTGGCTTTATCAAACATTTCCTTGGCTTGGGAATAGTTCTCATACAATTCTTTTCCCATACCGGAAAATTGTGCACCCTGTCCGGGAAATACATAAGCTTTCATATTATCTTGAATTTATAGTTTCGACAAAAATAGCAGAGAGGATTACAATTGCAAAATGAATTTTTAAAAAAATAAATTGACCGGAATTCCAATGGTTTAAAATTCCGGACACTTAATGCTTGTAAAGAAATAATCTGTACATTTCCACTTTTTCTTTGGCATATTTTCATCGTTATGAAAGTTTTAAAAACTGTAGCTATTTGCAACTTTTGTGTCCGAAAAATACCTATATTAATTGTAGCCTTTATTTCTTTACAAGCATTTAAACATCATAACACAAAGCATAAAAAAGGCTTGTAAAAAATTACAAGCCTTTTTTGTTTTATCTGTGTTAATAGATTACTGAACGATTTCTTTAAAATCTTGAGTATCAAAATAATCTCTAAACTCCACATCGTTTTTAGTATAATCTTTTAGTTCTGCATCTTTAGAAACTGCAATTCTCAGGTTTTCATAAACATCACCTTCATTGTCAGCTTTTGCAGCAGTTACAGCTTTTAAGTAATAAAATAATGCATAACTGTTGTTCATGGCATTAAGCGTAGTAACGGCAGCATCATTTTCATCGTTAAGCGTTTGTGCCAAAGCTTTATTGAAAGATTCTCCTTGGAATTTTTCTACAGCCTGTGCATAATTTGCTTGCATTATCAAAATAACACCCATGTTATATTGTAATGAAGGGGATTTACATCCGGCTTCTTCTGCCTGTGTAAAATAGTCCCAAGCTTCTTCAACATTTCCGTTGGCTAATTCAATAACACCAAGGTTATTTAAAGCAGGAGCATTGTTTTCTTTCAGCTCAAGTACTTTTTCAAAATTAGCTTTTGCTCCGTCTAAATCGCCGTTTTTGGCTTGAGCTACAGCTAAATTGTTCCAACCTTTCCATTTTTCAGGATAAGTATTGGTGAATGTTGTATATAGTTGAATTTTTTGGTCTAAATCTTCAACTGAAAAAGCAGCATAAAGCAATTCATTTTCATTGAGTTTCTCCGGATTTGACGAAGCCAAAGAAATCATTTCTTCTGTTGTCTTCTCTCGTCCTTGGTAGTTCAATTCAATGATAGAACGACGTAATTTAGGAAGAATATCTTTTCTGAGTTCATTATAAACTGCAGCCATATTTTTGATTTCATCTTCTCGTTTTTCACCATCGTACATCGACAATACTTTCAAGATAAGTTCTTTATCTTCAATCTCGGAAGCTTCAACCAACTCTTTGAAACCTTCCCAGTCTTCAGCAGGCGTTGTTTCGGTAGCAGAAAATTCAGTGTTTTCTACTTCCTTTACTTTTTCTCGCTTAAGCTTATCGTCAAAAGCAGACTTTGTGTTTTTTCCACGACCTTCAACAAGACCTTGGTTTAAATCTACAGGTCCGTCCGGAGAAGCATAACTTTTAATTTTTACGGAAGACAACTCTTGGTCTTCGTCGGCAGAGGCTGTTTTGATAAATGAAATTAAGCTGTCAACTTCTTCATTGCTCATTTCAGAGCGTCTAACGTTATCTTTTTGTAACTGGAAGAAGATTTTAGCCATTTGGGTGTCAATACTTATTGCCGGTTTACTAACCGGAACTGAAACAGTTTGAGCAAGTTCACTGCCTTCCTCAAGTCCGCCGTCAACAGCTAATCCTCCTTTTACTAATTCAGGAGTTGTGATTATGCCGTCGGTTAATTTTACGGAAATCATTTCAGCTGACTTATTCTTAGTGTCTGAAGCTTGGAAGTTCAGGTTTAAATCACTCATTCTATATGCATCGGCATATTCAATAGTATCCGTAAAACGGAAAGTACCACCTACTTTGTATGGGATAACGGTATAATTATCTTCAAATTTTTCCCCGATTACAGTTTGAGTCGGAAATTCCAATACTTGTTCGCCTTCATCTTGTTTCAATACAGGAGTGATGACTAATTTGACATGTTTTCCGAAGTATTTCTCGGGAAAAGTTACAGATACATCAATAGGCACCTTGTTTGCGTGCATTTCAAGCGGCGAAGGTTTTGCTTTGTATTCTACATCTTCAGCATTCTTTACCATCTTCTTCAGTTCGTTACAACTTGTAAAAACTGCTGCAGTGATAAAAAGTGCAGATAAAATAAAAATTGTTTTCTTCATAATCTTGGCAATTAACGGTTTTATATTCATATAATTCTACGCAAAAATAACAATGTTTTAATGCATTAAAAATATTTTTTTACAATAAAGTACAATAATCTTTGCTGAACAATCCACATACCAGGTCTTCACCGCAATTCGGTACTGAATGGATCTAAACATCTTTATTGTTTTTCTCAGCACAAAATGGTATATTTACGATTCAAAAAGAGAACTCATTAATTTATGTTGCAATTTATAAAAAAATATTTTAAAATCGGAACGTCAAACAAAATTAATCTTAAAAAAGATTTATCGTTAAAATCCGAATTAGATACTTCAGCCAAGACTGCCAAGCAGGAGTATCAAAAAATTCATCATATCAAAATGCAAATATACAATGCTGCGGCAGATATTATTCATGAAATATTTGATGTCCCGTCTGAATATTGGTATGAAGAGCTCAAAAATTATGAAATTATTAAGAGTGAGCCTCGAAATAGTGCAATCAGCTCAAGTCTGGTCAAAAAATGTGATGAGGTTGTTGAAGCCTATACCAAAGAATTGGAGGTTGCGAACAAAAAACTGGCTTTTTATGAAAGTTTAGAGGAGGAATACAAAAAAATAAGAGCCGATCTGAACCGGTCGCTGAAGAAGATTTCCGGTGTGCGTGAAGACAGCGAACAAATGCATATTTTGAACCAACACATCAACGATATCAAGAACATTCAAAATGAGCAGTTTGCCACCGGAAAAATCTATTTAAATGAAGAGCAATTGAAACTGATCAAAGAAGAGCTGGACAAAGCCAAAGAGGAAATGCAAATAAAGAAACAAGTAAACCAAGAGATGTTGCCGTTTATTGCTGACAGTCCGTCTCAGGGAAGGACTGATTCCAAAATCCTTACTGATGAAATTGATGATTTAATAAAAAAACTGAAACAGAACCAATAAACTTTCATTTCACACCATGAATCTCAAGATTATAAAAGAACTGGGTTATACCAAGGATCGTGAAGGGCTGATTTCTCGCTATATCAACGAAAAAGAAAATTGGGATGCTCACTTGCAAAATTGCAAAAAAATTATTTTGCAATCCGCTCAGAACAAAAAAAAAGAAACGGCCGTTGTATTGGGAAGTGGTTGGTGGCTTGACACACCGGTTGAGGCTCTTTCAAAACAATTTAAAACCCTTTTTTTAGTAGATATCAGCCATCCGAGACAGCGGTTGAAAAAAGCCGAACAATTCGACAATGTCAAGATGGTGAGCGGAGATATTACGGGCATAATTGAGCCGTTGTATGATGTAATAAAGCACAATAAACGCCAAACAACTGCCGACGAAATTCTTTCCCTTGTGAATCAAGCCAAGCCGTTCCAATACCTCAACCTGCCTGATGCTGATTTCCGGGTGTCGATTAATTTATTAAGCCAATTAGGAATTTTTATTGAAAAATATATTCGAAAGAAAACAAAACTCAGTAACGACGAGATTAAAACAATTATCAAAAGCCTTCAAGAAGTGCATATCAATTATTTACCAAAGGGAAAGTCGTGCCTGATAACTGACTATAAAGAAAATTTATACCAGCCGAAAACAAACACAAAAACTTCGGAAGACCTTATATTAACACCGTTAAATAACTATACAGTAATTAAGAAGTGGACATGGGATTTTGATTTATCGGGAAATTACTCAAAAAACCAACAGGCTGTACTTAAGGTTATTGCTCTTGAGCTGTAAACATTTTTTCTTGTTTTATTCGTTTATAAAATACCGGAATTACAGCCAAAGCTGTTACAATCAAGCCCAATATCATAACCGGAATTATAAATTCTTTATCGGCAGACTCAATTTCTATTCCGATAATTTTCATTACGGCTTTACCAATATTTGTAAAACCCAATACGGTTGTAACCCACAGAATTACAGACATTAATATATTTGACACCCATCCGTTAAGGTACATTTTTCCCATAATATTGATATCGTTTATAACGTAAATGAGAAAAGCGGCTATGAGCGGCAAAATAAGACCGTTAAATGCTTGTGCTACGATTATGGCAGGGATGGGCTTGACTTGTAAAAACCCGAAGATAAGTCCAATAACAAGCACGCCGTAAGAAACGAGTTTAAAGTAAAACGCTTTAGAGCTCCATAAGTGTTTATTGGTGTCGTTTGAGAACAAACTTTTTGCAGTAATGGCTGATGCCAACGGAGAGGTAACGGCTGAAGAGAACCCGGCGGCAAACATTCCGAATCCGAAGATATAAATGGCATACTTTCCTGTTGTGAGTTCTAATGTATTCTTGAGTAAGTCATAAGAATAAACCATATTGAGACGAGCTTCTTCAGACCAGCCCTCTGTAATAGCATTGCCCACCCCCATTATCGACATGGAAATTATACCACCCAGAATAATGGCAAAAGACAAACCAAAACGCATGTGTCCTATGGATTGGCTTTTATCGGAAATTCCGGAGCCTAAGAATAAATCGTAGGGAATAACTGTGGTTCCGATAAGCCCTAACACCAGCAGGCCGGAGCCTCCCCCCGAGGGCAATGTCGGCACAAAACTACCGTGCAGAACCTCCCCCCAGTCCGGTTTTAACATAATGGAAGTTGTGAAAAATGCTGCACCCATCAAAAACACGATAACACCCATAACGCGTGCAATGGAATGTACCGAGTGCAGCTGAAATACCAAAAATGCCATGATCCCGATAAGGGCAACAAAATAATAAGTCGGAATGTCGAAGATAAGAGATAAACCGGCAATTGCTCCAAGGATGTTACCGGCCTCATAGGCAGCACATCCCAAAATTATGGCTACTATAATGATAAACAGGGCAAAAAAACGAGAAGATTTCCCTTCAAATTGTTTAGAAATGGCTTCCCCCAAATTCATTTTAGTTGTAATAGCCAGCCTGGCACTGGCTTCTTGCAACATTAAGGTAGCAAAGGTAGAAAACACCAAAGCCCACAACAAACGAAAATTATAGTGCACTCCGGCTTTTGTCGCAGTAGTAACTGTTCCCGGCCCGATAAAGGCGGCAGAAACTACCGACCAAAACAGCACACTCAAAATTCGTTTTTTTATATTCATTCTATAATGTGTGAGATTTAGCTGCGATTTATTTATCCAAATACTCCTCCATATATCGAATTAAATCTTCGGCGGAAATCTTTTGGTCAACTCGTTTTAAATAATCGGAAATTTCGGTTACGGGTTTTGTTCTGTTCATCCAGTCGCCGGAAATAATTTTTAGTGGATTATTGCGCCTGCTGTAGAAAAAAGCATACTCTTTGTCTTTTTCTTCATATGAAAACTCTTGGCCTTTTTTGTACTTCCAAATTGGAATGAGATCCAAATCATACCCCTTCGGAAATTCTCCCGAACGACTTTCAAGGTGGTCTATTCGCTGCAAACAAGGGTAATTAATATAATGTAACTCTCCGAAAGTTGCAACATTTTTATAGGTAAAATCAATATATGCACTTCCAATTTCGGACTTCATCAATTGCCCTTCAGTATAATATAAGCCTCTATAGTCTGTTCCTTCCATATAATAGTTGAGACGACCTTCCTTGCGTAATGTCCCGAAAACAAACACCTTGATAATCGGTTCTTTTATATTTTCCATATCGTTGTAAATATTTATCGATGAGTAATTCTGTACTTATTACATTTTTATTAATTTTGTACGCATATTTATCTTCCCACTCTGTCATAAACAATTGATTATGAATAAAAACATATGCGTTTTTTGCTCTTCCGGTGATATTCTCGAAGCAAAGTATTATATACTTGCCAAAAACCTTGCCGAACTTATTGCAAATGGAAAAAATAATTTAGTTTTTGGAGGTTCCAAAGTAGGCATGATGAGAATATTAGCTGAACATATAAAGAAAAACAACGGAAAGGCAATCGGTGTCATTCCACAAAAAATATATGATAATAACTTAGCTTGTGAAATTTTGGATGAATTGATTATAACAAAAGATATGCACAGCCGAAAATCAAAAATGGCCAAACTGGCTGATGCTTTTATCGCTTTGCCCGGTGGATTTGGTACGCTGGAAGAGCTTACAGAGGTTATTACTCACAAACAACTGGGATACCACTCGAACCCGGTTATTATCATCAACTTAGACGGATTTTATGACCGATTAATTGATTTTTTTGAAGAAATGTACTCCCAAAGTTTTGCGAAAACAGTCTATCGAAAACTATACATTACAGTTAACTCTGCCGAAGAAGCCATGGAATATATAAAGAACTACAAACCACCTGTATTGGAAAACAAATGGTTTGTTCCCAACCCAAATCAAAACTTGTAATTATGTACGACCTCATCGGAGACATTCACGGATTTGCTGATACACTGGAGCTTATGCTCGATACCTTAGGCTACA
>JAYEIA010000070.1:0-2837 GCA_034659855.1 Bacteroidota bacterium | reverse complement strand
AAATGATTTATCGAGGACGGCCGCCAAGTCCACGGTTGAGGTTGAAGAACTGTTCGGTATTTATAAATTTCCACAGGTTTTTCAAATGATTTCCACTATAGTCTCAGAAAAAAAGGCAACTATAAATGGCGTAGAAGTCATAAAAGCCGCTTTTCCTCCGGGTTCAATGACCGGAGCTCCTAAAATACGAGCCATGGAACTGATTGAAGACTATGAAAAAACTAAACGATCGTGGTATGCCGGAAGTCTCGGCTACTTTACCCCGGAGGGGGATTTTGATTTTAATGTAATTATTCGCTCCATGCTTTATAATGCCGAAAATAACTACTTGTCATTTACCGTTGGAGGTGCCATTACTGATAAATCTGTTCCGGAAAAAGAATATGAAGAATGTTTGTTGAAAGCTGAAGCTATTTTGAAAGTTTTGGGAAATTCCAAAAGCTGACTTCGGATATTCCGACATTAATTGAACCGCTTTGCAGAAAATTATTTTTGGTACTCAAAATATATAAGCCCCAATTTATTACTGAAACCCATAACGGGAGCAGATACAAAGTACTTTGAAGATTTATAATTAATTACAATCTCATCTGATTCAAGATAAGCAGCATCATAGAATTCTGTGAATGGTTTATCCTCAATTTTCTTTTGAGTAGATAACAGGATTTTTCCGTCAGAATCGACAAAAACAATCAATTCAAATTGTTCTTCTTTTACCAATTGGTTCAAATATATTTTGGCTTGCTCCAGATTATCTCTTAATATCTCGGAACGCAGAGCCCATACAAAACTTTTACTGAAGACAGTCAGTTGAGACTTTGTACTGCGTCTTACCTCCTTATCGTAGTATGTTTTCAGAGACTTCATATTGCTCACGGCATCCTCACGAAGATTATTTTTTTGCGACTCTTCAACCCATATTGTTATAATTAGGGCAAGTACTAATATGCCGACAGAAATTAACCAAAATTTAAAATTATTGCTCATAATAAATTTATTATTTTTTACAAAATTACAAATTATTACTTAAAGTTTAGGATAAATAATACTTTTACTTTCTTTAAAAACGGATACGAAATAAATTATGATAGTTATTTTGTTTCCGTTCCTTAGCTTCATCGCAATAAAAAAACAACTATGAGCAAATACAGAACTATTTCCAAACCAACACTTTTAATCGACAAGAAAAAAGTACTGGCCAACATCGACTTTATGCTCCAAAAAGCCCGGAAGCACAGAGTAGATTTGCAGCCCCATTTCAAAACGCATCAATCCTTGGAAATTGGCCAATTGATGTTAGAGCGCGGTATTACAAAAATTACTGTTTCGTCAATACAAATGGCAAAAAAATTTGCAGAACAAGGCTATACTGAAATTTCTGTGGCTTTTCCGCTTAACAGGCTTGAAATTGATGATATTAATGAACTGTCTCAAAAAACAGCTCTAAATTTAACGGTATTATCAACAGATGCCGTTGATTTTTTAGATCAAAATTTAACACAGCCCGTAGGAATAATAATGAAGATTGATACCGGCTACCACAGAACCGGGCTTCATCCGAATGATTCGACCATTGAGAAAATAATTAAGACCGTTCAGCGGTCGAAAAATATGAAAATTCATAGTTTTATGGCTCATACGGGACATAATTATCAGGCCGAAAATTCTGATATTATAATTAAAAATCACAATAAAACGATTGAAATTCTTGATGGCCTCAAAGCAAAATATGGTTTAAAATATTCTACGGGGGATACTCCGGGATGCACATTGGCCGATAATTTCGGTAAGGCTGATATTATAAGACCCGGAAATTTTGTATATTACGATTTGATGCAAAACAGGTTATCGGTTTGCGACCTGAATAAAATAGCCGTGAGTGTTGCCTGCCCTGTTGTGGCAAAACACCCCGACAGAAATGAAATAATAATTTACGGAGGAGCCGTACATTTTTCTAAAGAATACATCGAAAATTCCGACGACACAAAACTATACGGCCAAGTGATAAGTTCGGGAGAAAATAGCTTAGATTCTCCCGAGCCGTTTCTATCCAAATTATCGCAAGAACACGGGACATTGAAATGTTCCGACAAATTTATTTCAGAAGTTTCAGAGGGCGATATCATTAAAATTACTCCTGTACATTCTTGCCTTACAGCAAATTTATTGGGAAGTGATTTTTTAATTTACTAACTTTGGATCGAACTATACCAAAATTGAATGCTAAAAAGAATTATTAAACATCCGTGGTTTCAAGATTTCTATATAATGTTGCTCTTTGGTGGCTTGTCTTACCTCTTGGGGTTAATTTCATTTGATATTCCGGGTTTAAGCAGTACCAAAAGTGATTTCCGTGAAATTCCTCTTCTTATAAGTGTACTATATACCTCCAACCCTATAGCTCTCATTGGAATAAGTTTAATAACATCAATTGCCGCTATAGGTATTCAATCCATATGGCCTACATTTATTTCCCACACTATATCTTTGTTAATCACAAGTGTTGTATATCGTTATGCCAAAAGACAAAAATTACACAAACTTTCCATAGGACTTTGGACTCTGTTTTATGTGTTTATCTATTATATTTTGATGTTAATCCCTATTCTTAGATTTGTTAACAATCTAAGTACGTTAAGTTTTTTGAATGCTGTATATCAAACCATTCAAACGTTACCTAAAATGATTTACTTCGCAAGGTTTGAAATAGTAAGTACAGCAATTATTACCACCCTGTACCTAATTCAGCACTCCGGGGCACTGCAACTTAAAAAACATAAAAAAAATCTGGAAATTATTGTTTCACAAAGAACAAAAAGCCTGGCCTCAGCCAACGA
>JAYEIA010000069.1:0-13891 GCA_034659855.1 Bacteroidota bacterium | reverse complement strand
AATCTGCAAATTTTGAAATAAACTCAATGGTGCTTTTGTTATGTTTGAGTAACTTGCTCAATACCAAAGGAAGTCTTTCATAATTGATAAACAACCGGTGACGGGCATCATTGGTCAGTTCACTTACTTCGTGAAATTTTTGGTCGTCGATAAAAGAACCTGCCGTTTGAATTTTCCGAATACTCTTTTCGATTACAATTTCTGAACTGCCCAGCAGAAAATACTTGTCGTAATGAGTAAAAGAGAATGACTCTTCCGGCGTTTCGGGGAATTTGTAATTGTAAATTTCTGCATCGCCGTATTTGATGGTTGATTTTTTTGCTCCGCTGTATATTTTTTTAAGGGATTTTTCCAGCTTGTTAAATTCTTTTTTATCAGCAGACGAAACAAATAGTTTTGAAACTTCAAATTCTTGGCTTTGATGCAGGGATATGACAAAGCTGCGATTTTTCAGAAAGGCTCTTATCTCTGAATTTTTTTCAAATAAATCAAACAATTCTAAAAATTTACCGGAATAGCTGTTGAATGAATTGGACTTTTCCAATCCGGCGATAATTCCTTCATTTGATTTTAAAATATTCAGTAGTTCTCCGGCGTCTTTTGTTTCAAATATTACTGCTGCATTCAAGGGAACAGCATCAATAGCAGTAGAGATTTTGTTTCCGGATTTATTCTGAAACAAAGCAATCACAATGATAATTCCGATTACTGCAGAGGCTATCATTAATGGTATTTTTTTATTTTCAAGCATAATATAAAAAATTAGGTTTTTAGTTTTAAAGGCTCATTTATTAATCATTATTCTAAGCTCATTGTATATCTCTCATTCAGATGGGCGGACATATAGAGATCCTGTTTATTCCTGAGATTCTCAATATAAAAGTAAAAAAACAAATTGTAAAAGAAAGTTTACATACTATAATTCTTTGTAATTTTCTTTTATTTCATCAAGAATTTTCGGAATCTCCGTGGTGTCGAGTGATGTTAGTAATTTTAATCGAGTGGGTTTAAAATTTGGCAACCCTTTGAAGTATAGGGCAAAGTGACGGCGCATTTCAAAAATTCCGCGAGGTTCTCCTTTGACTTTTAAGGATTGCAGAAAGTGATTTTTAGCAATATCTACTTTTTCCGGAAGGGAAGGCTCCGGCATTTCTGTGCCGGTTTCAAGAAAGTGTCTGATTTGTTTAAAAATCCAAGGTTTTCCGATGGATGCTCTTCCAATCATAATACCGTCAACGCCGTACTTGTCAATCTTTTCTTGTGCTTTCTTTCCGGAAGTAACATCACCATTTCCGATGATTGGAATATGAATCCGAGGGTTTTGTTTTATTTTGCCTATCAAGTCCCAGTCGGCTTCCCCTTTGTACAGTTGTGCGCGTGTTCTTCCGTGAATTGTTAAGGCTTTTATGCCGGTATCCTGCAAGGTTTCGGTCAGTTGATCGATAATTCTGCTTTCATGATCCCAACCTAAGCGTGTTTTTACAGTAACCGGGAGTTTTACACTTTTGACAATGGCCTCGGTCATTTTGATCATTTTGGGAATATCCTGAAAAATACCGGAACCCGCTCCTCGCATGGCAATTTTTTTAACCGGGCAACCAAAATTGATATCAATCAAATCCGGCTTAGCTTCTTCGGCAATTTTCGCCGCTTCAACCATGGAGTCTATCTGATGACCGTATATTTGGATTCCGATGGGTCGCTCTTCTGCCCTTAGCTTTAATTTTTTCAAACTCTTTTCTACATTTCGAATCAGAGCTTCCGAAGCCACGAATTCCGTGTACAACATATCGGCCCCGAACTCTTTGGCTATTAAGCGAAAAGAAGTGTCGGTAATATCCTCCATTGGAGCCAGCAACAGGGGGAATCTGTCAAATTTTATAGTATCTATTTTCACTATTCTGCAATTTTAAGTAGCTCTGTCAAGCTTACTTTTTCTTCAACATTTTGTGCCAACTCACTAATTTTTATCCTTTCCTGGTTCATACTGTCTCGTTCTCTCATGGTTACCGTATTGTCTTCGAGTGTTTGGTGATCAACGGTAATACAGTATGGTGTTCCGATGGCATCTTGTCTGCGATATCTTTTCCCGATGGAATCTTTTTCCTCAAAAGTACAGTTGAATTTGTATTTCAATTCGTTCAGTATTTCTTTTGATTTTTCCGGCAGACCGTCTTTTTTTATCAAGGGCAAAACGGCAATTTTTACCGGAGCCAGTGCCGGAGGTAATTTTAGTACCACACGGCTGTCTGTTTTTTCGTTTTCTTTTTGTAATTTTTCTTCGGTGTAAGCTGCCGAAAGAATAGCCAGAAACATTCGGTCAAGACCTATCGACGTTTCAATAACGTAGGGCACATAGCTTTCTTCCAACTCAGGATCAAAAAATTGAATCTTTTTTCCGGAGAATTCTTGGTGTTTTGATAAGTCAAAATCTGTTCTGGAGTGAATCCCTTCCAGTTCTTTAAATCCGAACGGGAATTTGAACTCAATATCTGTGGCCGCATTGGCGTAGTGTGCCAATTTATCGTGATCGTGCAAGCGAAATAATTCTTCGCCAATACCCAGTGCTTTGTGCCATTTGATTCGGGCTTCTTTCCAGTGTTCAAACCACTTTTGGTCGTCTCCGGGTCTGATGAAGAACTGCATTTCCATTTGTTCAAATTCTCTCATTCTGAAAATGAACTGACGAGCTACGATTTCGTTTCTGAATGCTTTTCCGATTTGAGCAATTCCAAACGGGAGGTTAAAACGACCGGTTTTTTGTACGTTTAGGTAGTTGACAAAAATACCTTGAGCGGTTTCCGGGCGTAAATAAATTTTACCGGAAGTATCACTTACTGAACCAATTTCTGTTCCGAACATTAAGTTAAAATGTCGGACATCGGTCCAGTTCATACTGCCGGAAACCGGACATTTAATTTTATAATCTTCAATAATCTGTTTAAGTTCGGCGGTGTCTTCCGATTCTCCGGCTTTTTTGAATCGTTTGGCCAATTTTTCTTTTTCATCCGCACGTCTGATGCATCTTTGGTTGGTTGACAGAAATGTCTCTTTATCAAATTTTTCTCCAAAGCGTTTGGCTGCTTTTTTGACATCTTTATCAATTTTATCTTGAATTTTTTGCATTTCATCCTCAATAAGAACATCCGCTCGGTATCTTTTTTTGGAGTCTTTATTATCAATCATAGGGTCGTTGAATGCATCAACATGCCCCGAGGCCTTCCATACTGTGGGTGACATAAAAATAGCGGAATCAATTCCAACGATGTTTTCATTTAACTTAACCATTGAATCCCACCAGAACTTTTTTATATTATTTTTTAGTTCTGCTCCGTTTTGTCCGTAATCATAGACAGCCGCGAGACCATCATAAATTTCACTGGATTGGAAAATAAAACCATATTCTTTGGCATGTGAAGTAATTGCTTTAAAAGTATTTTTGCTCATAATGTCTGTTTTTTCGAGCAGCAAAGTTAAAGTTTATTGCATAAAAAAAAAGCTTGCCTTTAAAAAGAACAAGCTTTTTTATAAATATTCACTCCGGGCAGAAGAGTGTGTGAATCAATTCTATGTTAATCCTTCGGGTATGAGCAATGTCTGTGTCATTGTTTATATCGGGGCGAATTTTTTCGTGCGGAATGAGATAATGCCTCCGGCACAGCCTCATATCAATAGATTTTATTCAATGACCCTACTATTTCACAAGAGAAGCATGACCCGTTTTTGTTAAACCTTTTTTAGGGTTAACGCACATGACCGGAATCTTTTCGATATTGGCAATAATTTTTTGCTCACTGGCTCCCAGCACATAGTCTTGGAAACTGATGTTTTTTGTTGTAGCAATCATAATCATGCCGGCATCAATTTTTTTGGCATAGGCAACAGCATCAGCCGACAGGTTATTTCCTTTCAGGTTTATAATTTCATAGTTAACACCTCTTTCAGTAAGAAAATTTTGAGCAAGAGTAATATTGGCATTTATTTTCTTTCTGAATCCGGGATCTGAACTGGTGTTATAGCACAAATGGAAAACCGAATCGTATTGCTTCGACATGAACTGAGCCCATGCTAATTTCTCTTTTGATGAAAATTTAAAATCAATCGGGAAAACAATATTTTCAAACTTGTCAGTTTTCTTTGGCGGGCCTTGTACAACAATAAACGGTGCTTGAGAACCGATGATTACCTTCAATGCCCAGCTACCGGTAAATTTTTGCATTCCTTTAATACCATGTGTTCCCATCACGGCAAAAGAGGCTTTTGTTTCACTGATTAATTCGGAAATTACTGAAAATATACTTCCGCTTTGAACTGTGGTGTATGGTCTTATGCCATACTCAGACTCATATTTTGTCGCAATTTTTTCCAGTTTTTCTTTTGAAGCGTCAATGTCTGCATCTCTTTTGACAATATTTGCCAACACAATATCGTAACGAAATGCCTTTGCAAGGTTTAATGCATGAAGAAATGCATACTCAGCAAGTTCTGAAAAATCCCAAGGGACGATAATCGGATTGTTATACTGTGCCATATTGGTTTTTTAAATGATTGGTTACTCAAAAATAGAAAAAAAAAATGTTAATCGTCTTTTATTTGAGGTTTTTTTTTATTTGCAGCAAAAAAAATGTTAATTTTTTTTCATTTTATATATAACCAAAGAGTCGGTACGCCCATATTCCTATGATTTCATGTATTAATTTTTCCCAGTCTTTGAGCGTTTTTGCTTGAGGTATAAAATAGTCCGATACTCCGAGCGGAGTTCCGATATCCATGTTTGCACTGTATATTTCTGTTTCGATTCCTTGTTTCGAAAAACATTTTTGTGCTCTGGGCAAATGCTGTGCAGAACTAATGAGTAAAAAATTTCCTTTAAGTTCTGCCCGTCGGATGAGTTTTGCCGTGTATTTTGCATTTTCATAAGTATTCTTAGAGGTTTTCTCTATAAGTATGTCTTCTTCCGGAATATTCAAACTCAGCAGATATTGTTTTATGATGTCGGCTTCTTTTTTTTCTTCGGTAAAAAGTCTTCCGGCACCGCCGCTGACAATAATTTTATCAATGATGTTTAAGTTATACAATCGCAGGGTTTGTGCCAGGCGATCTCCGGTCTCATTGAATACTATTGTGTTTACTTTTTCATTATAGTTGCACATTCCTCCCAAAACAATGCCGGCAGAGTAACGGTTGTTGATTACTTCCGGGGATTGTTTGTGAATGAATGCTTTCATGGCCTGATTATACAGCGCTTTATTTGAAAATAAGAGGAGAACAATAAGCGTAAGTGAAATCAATAATTTTTTATGGAATTTTGAAAATAAACTTGCCAACAGCAAAATCAGTACCCACACAATGGGTGTTGTGAGAAAGTAAAGCAGTTTTGAGAGCAGAAAAAACAACGGGCTTAGTATTCAGTTTTGTTTTCGGATTCATCCCATAATCTAAATGCTTTGGCCGCTTTGTCGGCAGAAATTTGTATATGCGGAAGTTTGCGATCCTTTTTATCTAAGTCTATTTCATCATATATGAAAGAATCGTCAAAGTTGATGTTTTTGGCATCTTCTTTTGTGTTGCCGTAAAACAGTTTGTCTATTTTTGCCCAATAGATGGCTCCCAAGCACATGGGACAGGGTTCGCACGAACTGTATATGGTGCAGCCGGAGAGGTCAAAGCTGTTTAAGTTTTTACTTGCCAATCTTATGGCATTGACTTCGGCATGAGCCGTTGGATCATTGGTACTTGTAACAGAATTGGAGGATTTGGCAATTATTTTCCCGTCTTTAACAATAACGGCTCCAAACGGTCCGCCGGAATTCATTACACTTTCTTCAGAGAGCTTTATCGCTTCTGCCATGAAATACTTATCATTTTTCTCCATTGGGAATTAAAATTTAATCATGGTTTATTGCTTTGACAGCTTTTATTTGCGGAATTGCAGCTTTTAAGGTTTGCTCAACGCCAAATTTCATGGTTTGAATACTCATGGGGCAGCCGTGACAGGCTCCGGTGAGCATAACTTCAACATTCATTTCATTGTCGAGATCTATAAATTCAATATCTCCGCCGTCGGCTTGCAAATACGGTCTAATACTTTGAAGTGCATTGTGGATTCTGGTTGTAAAATCTTTTTTTTCACGGTCTTTCATAAGATAAGAATAAGTAGATGCTGCCATCGACAGCCTCTGTATTGTTTATGATCAGCAACTGGCATTTGGGTCAATTTCAACAACTTTTGTCGGATCCAATGTTTTGTTTCTTTCTTCGACAATTTTAGTAACATTGTCTGCTAATTTGTTGAATGCTATTGAAATAGTAGTGTCGTCTTCGAGAGCTGAAGGTCTTCCGTTGTCCCCGTCTTCTCTTATCGATTGAACAATTGGGATTTGGCCTAACAAAGGAATGCCATCTTTTTCTGCAAGTTTTTTCAAACCGTCTTTTCCAAAGATATAGTATTTATTGTCGGGAAGTTCTTTTGGAGTAAACCAAGACATATTTTCTACGAAACCCAGTACCGGTACTTCAATTTTTTCTGCTTGGAACATACTTACACCTCTTTGGGCATCAATAAGAGCAACTTCTTGAGGGGTACTTACAATAATTGCACCTGTGATAGGAACTGTCTGAACCATTGTTAGGTGAATGTCGCCTGTTCCGGGTGGTAAATCAACAATCATATAATCTAATTCGCCCCAATCGGCATCATTTATAAGTTGTTTAATTGCTCCGGTTGCCATAGGACCACGCCAAATCAGAGCATCTGTTTCTTTGACAAAGAAACCAATGGAAAGCATTTTTATTCCGTGTGCTTCTACCGGTATAATTTGGTCTTTTCCGTCTTTTTTCGTTATTTCAGGTCTTACACCTTCGACTCCAAACATTTTAATTTGTGAAGGACCATATATGTCTGCGTCCAGCAGACCTACTTTTGCACCTTTTTTCGAGAGTGCGACAGCAAGGTTTGCGGCTACTGTAGATTTTCCAACTCCGCCTTTTCCTGATGCTACGGCTATAATGTTTTTTGTTTGAGGAAGAGTTGTTCCTTCGTCGGTTCTTCCGATACTGATTTTCTGAGTCTCAATTTTGCGTGGTTCGGTAGTTATTATATTTACAGAAATGTTCTCTCCAAACTCTTCTTTGAGTAGCTTTTCTGATGCTTTTTTTATCGAATTTAAAAATGGATTAGTTTTTGCGAATTCAAGTTTAAAACTTATGCCGGCATCACTTTTTTCAAGTGATTTAACGGCCTTAAGACTTATAATATCTTTTCCGCTTTCGGGGTCCTTTATTTTTTTGAGGACATTTAATATATTATCTAATATCATGTTTGATAAATTTATTGTTTAATATTTTGCAAAGATACACATATTTAGAATAAATCTAAATAAAAATAAGAAAAGATTTGGCCTATTATTGAACACAAATTAATGGATTACTATCGTTGCAATTTAATAATAAAAGATTATTTTTTCATAATTAATTTGTGTTGATATTACGTTTATTCAGAGCTTTAAAAATTTTTGGGGAACCAAAGGTGTTTTTCAAAGTTTTGAATTTTGTCGTTTTCGACTGTAATTCCTTCATTTTCAAGTAGCTCTTTCATCTCGTTTTGATTGCCGAAATGATGTTTTCCTGTCAGCAGACCGTTTCTGTTGACCACCCGGTGTGCCGGAACATAGTCGTCCTGAGTTGAAGATTTATTGACAGCAAAACCCACCATGCGAGCCGATTGAGGACTTCCGCATAGCTTTGCTATCATACCGTAAGTGCAAACTTTTCCGTACGGAATTTGCCGGATCAGAGAATATACACAATCAAAAAAGTTTGAGTTGGTCTTGCTCATTATTGATTATTGTAGTGGTCAGATAACTGTATGATGTATGCGCTTTTCTTGATCTAAACCGAGTTAGATTTTTCCGGAGTAGATAATACATACAATTTAGTAGTATTTTACAAAATACGCTTAGTCTTGCTTAAATTTGAATAAAAATTCTTTCTCTTTTTTTGTGAGACTGTTATAGCCGCTGTGAGATATTTTGTCTAATATACGATCCACTTCTTTCTGTTTGTCGCTTTTTTCTTTGTTGTACTCCCGGTCTGTTTTGGGTTTACTGAATCGGTTGTAGTTTTTATTTCCCGGTTTTGGTTTATTCTCGGAAAAAGTGTTTCTAAACCAAGTTACTATACTATCTAAGAAATTATTAATGCCTCTGGTGATATCCTTCCCGTTTTTGAGTTGGAAAGCAAACCATATTCCGTATAATGCACCGCCCATATGTGCAATATGAGCTACGCCGTCTCCTGAGAATGAGTCGGTTTTCAGGTTTTGCAAACTCCCCATAATGTCCAGAGCCAAGGCAACGTATGCAACATACTTTATTTTAACGGCCCCGATAAAAAGTAAATTTATTTTATAGTCCGGCTTGTAAAGTGAAATGGCAAATACTACCGCCATAACTGCTGCCGACGAGCCGACTATTCCGGCTTGTAGATCCGGACTTAACAGTTGATTAACGGCCAAATGTGACAATGCTCCGAATAATCCGCCCATGAGGTAAACGGCCAGTAATTGTTTGTCGTGCAGATATTGCAAGAATATTTGTCCAAACCAGAAAAGCCACAACATATTAAATAACAGGTGTAAAAAATTGGCATGTAAAAACATGTAAGTAACAATGGTCCACGGTTGATAAAGCAGAGTTTTGAAATTACCGGGAACGGTAAAAAAATCTGCCGCGACAGGAGAAGTCATCATTATAATCCAATAAATTACAAAAGCGACAATATTAACAATAATCAGTTTAGTAAAGATTCTGCCTTTTGAGAATGTATTTTGTACGTCGTTAAAAAGATTACTCATGATTGACGAAATTTTTTCAGTTTAGTAAAATTTATATTTTTCTGTAAACTATAACAATTAATAGAAATTAGCTCTGTTTTTGCCCCATATTTTTATAAGAATAAACCCAAAAATCATACCGCCCAAGTGAGCAAAGTGAGCTATATTGTCGCCCGGAGTGTTTGATATGCCGTTCATTAATTCCAAGGCTCCGTAGCCTATGACTAAGTATTTGGCCTTAATGGGAACAGGGATAAACAATAGATAAAGTTCAGTATTGGGGAAAAGCATTCCGAAGGCCAGTAATACTCCAAAAACTGCACCTGAAGCCCCCACAGTCGGAATATTGATCATGAGGTTGAGTTGTGCCATGGCAGCATTTTGAAAGTTTTTACCGCTGAGCAAGGCTTGGTGTCCTTGATTGATTACAATGTCGATTTGTTCGGGACTTAATTGTGCCATAAACTCCTGAACTCTAAAGTGCAATACGAGTATGTGTATAGCTGCAGCACCAAAACCGGTAATCAGGTAATAGATTAAGAATCGTTTGCCGCCCCATACGCGTTCCAATATTTGGCCAAACAGCCACAAGGCATACATATTGAAGAAAATATGCAATAAGCCGGCATGCATAAACATGTGGCTTACTATTTGAAAAGGTCTGAAAGCTTCGGACTTAAAATAGAACAGTCCCAGAATGTGTGAGCTATTTGTTGCGGCAACTTGAGAATATAAAAACGCAAGTACCAGTACACCGGCGTTAATGAGCAGTAGGCTCTTTACAACCGGAGTTATATTTGATAAAAATGAATTTTGATTAAACATAGCGTAAAAATTTTCGGTGCAAAAGTAATAAAAAAAATGTGCTGTTTGCTTTTTTTATACAGAACTGTTTTTTTTTCCTATTTTTGTGCTTGAAATTGATATTCAAGCATGAATCAAAAGCAAGAAAAAAGCAAACGCAGAATTCAAGGGGCGTATTCTATCTCGGTAGTGAGTATTACTATGGTATTGTTGTTTTTTGGATTGACCGTACTTTTGGTGGTCAACGGTAAGCGTTTAACCGATTATATCAAGCAGAATATCGGGTTTACTGTTTATTTGGCTGAAAATTCCAATGATGCTGAGGTTAAGAGACTTGAAAAATATTTGAATACTGAAGTTTATTCACAATCCGTTAAATATATTTCGAAAGACGAAGCTTCTGAGATTATGAAGGACGAATTGGGTGAAGATTTTGAAGAGCTGTTGGGCGAAAATGTTTTTCCGGCTTCAATAGAAGTTCAACTTGAGCCCCAATATGCTCATCCTGACAGTATCTCCGACATTCGTCTGTCCTTGGTAAAATATACTTTTGTGAGTGAAATTTTTTATCAAGAATCTTTAGCCGAAATGATAACTCAAAATGTTCGAAAAATGAGTACTGCCGGTTTTATTTTTACGGCTGTATTTTTGATTATTTCTTATGCATTAATTAGTAATACGATACGCATGTCGGTATATTCAAAACGGCTTTTGATTCATACAGCCAAGTTGCTGGGAGCAGAAGACGCTTTTGTTATTCGTCCGTTTGTTGTAAATTCGTTGTCTATTGGTTTGTTGGGGGGGGCTTTAGCTTCCTTAGTAACTTATTTGGTGGTCATGTATTTGCGTAGTAACTTTGCGGAAGTCATGGTTTTGGAGGGAGAGTTTATCAGTATCGCTGCTATCATGGTATTTGGCGTTTTAATTTCTGTGGTTTCTGCCTATATTTCGGCCAAGAAATTTGTAAAACTCAGCTCTTCGGATATTTATTTTGAAAATTAGACACATTATAAAAATACAGAAATTTAATATTAAGTAATTATGAAAGACGATAAACAGTTCGGAATGGCTTTGGGAAAGAAAAATTATATTTTGTTGGCCATTGGTTTTGTTATAATAATAATCGGTTTTATTTTAATGATCGGCGGAGGCTCTTCCGATCCGACCGTTTTTAATGAAAAAGAACTTTTCAGTTTCCGACGCATCACCTTATCTCCTCTATTAATCCTGTTTGGTTTTGCATTTGAAATATATGCCATTATGTTAAAACCCAAAGATGAGTCGGAAGCCTAACGATTGTATTGCATTCGCTAATTGGGGTATGAGTTTAAATTTAAAACACAATATCAGCAGGTATACTGCACAAGCAATCGGTTGATATAAAGAAAATTAAATGGGTTGGTTAGAAGCATTGATTTTAGGAATTTTACAAGGACTTACGGAGTTTTTGCCCGTAAGCAGCAGCGGGCATTTAGAACTCGGACAATATCTATTGAATAAACATGCCACAAATAATCTGGTTTTTACGGTTGTTGTTCACGGTGCCACGGTATTGAGTACAATTGTTGTTTTCAGGAAAGATATTTGGGAATTGATACAAGGCCTATTGAAGTTTGAATACAATACAGAAACGAGATACGTTTTAATGATATTTTTGTCAATGCTGCCGGTGTTGGTATTAGGTCTTTTCTTTAAGGATTCGGTAGAGTCTCTTTTTTCCGGAAATATAATGCTTATTGGTTTTGCGTTGTTGTTTACGGCCTTAGTTTTGGCTTTTACTTATTGGGCTCCCACTCAAAAGAAAGCCATGAATTATAAACGAGCGTTTGTTATAGGATTAGCTCAGGCAGTAGCCGTAGTTCCGGGCGTTTCTCGTTCCGGAACAACAATATCAACTGCTCTGCTATTGGGTGTTAATAAAGAGAAAGCCGCCCGATTTTCATTTCTCATGGTTCTTTTACCCATCATCGGTGCCAATTTCTTGGGTGCACTTCAAGGAGATTATGCTTCGGTCGACAGTCCGTCTCTTTGGGTTTTGGGAATAGGCTTTTTGGCCGCATTTTTGGCCGGATTATTAGCCTGTACCTGGATGATTAATATTGTAAAAAAAGGAAAGCTTATTTGGTTTGCCGTATATTGTGCCGTAATCGGTCTCGGAGCCGTTATTTTTTCTGTAATCTAAGTTTTTTTAAAAATATTGACTACTTTTCAAAGTATTCTAAAAACAAATATTTTCAATATGCCAAATCATCCGGTTGAACATTATAAGGACGGACAAACATTTTTGATTGATAAAAAAGCTGATTGGACCTCATTCAATGTCGTGAGCTTAATGCGGGGAATTTTGAAAAAAACGTTCAATATAAGAAAGCTGAAAGTGGGGCATGCCGGTACTCTGGATCCTTTGGCCACCGGGCTTTTGATAATTTGTGTAGGAAAAAACACCAAGAAAATAAATGAATATGTGGGCTTAACCAAAGAGTATATTGCCGATATTGAATTCGGATTTACAACGCCTTCGTATGATATGGAAACCGAGGCTGACGGCCAATTTGATTATAGTCATATTACAAAAGAAATGGTTGAGGAAGTATTACAGAAATTTATCGGAGAACAAGAGCAAGTGCCTCCAATTTTTTCGGCAAAAAATGTAAATGGAAAACGAGCCTATAAATATGCCCGAAGCGGTGAGAAGGTGGAAATGAAATCGTCGGTTATTTCTATATATTCTCTTGAAATTCAGCGGTTTGAAATGCCTCGAGTAAAAGTTAAAATGACTTGCTCAAAAGGAACCTACGTGAGAGCATTTGTGAGAGACTTCGGTAAAGAACTAAATACCGGAGCCACAATGGTGGGGCTTCGTCGAACAGCGATAGGTAATTTTTCTGTAGAAAATGCATTAAGCATTGACGAATTCAAAAAAAATATATAACTTTGCAAATTCATTCTTGCCATAAAAAAAAACAAGCCGTACATGAAATTATCTCAATTCAAATACGAATTACCTGAAGATTTAATCAGTCAATATCCGGAAGATTACAGGGACAATTCCAGATTAATGGTTGTTCATAAGGACTCTGGAAAGATGGAGCATAAAGTTTTTAGGGATATTATTGATTATTTTGATGAGGGAGATATGTTTGTATTTAACAATACGAAAGTGTTTCCTGCACGATTGCACGGATTTAAAGAAAAAACCGGTGCCGCCATTGAAGTCTTTCTACTCAGAGAGCTTGATCGTGACCAACGATTGTGGGATGTATTGGTTAATCCGGCAAGAAAAATAAGAATTGGAAATAAGCTGTTTTTCGGAGATGCCGAAACTCTGGTTGCCGAGGTGATTGATAATACGACATCGCGCGGACGTACCCTTCGTTTTTTGTATGACGGGGAGTATGACGATTTCAAAAAAGTATTGTACGAGCATGGAGAAACTCCGTTGCCTCGAGTTATCCGACGACCTGTTGAGCCGGGAGATAAAGACCGCTATCAAACGCTTTTTGCCGTGCATGACGGAGCTGTAGCCGCCCCCACGGCAGGGTTGCATTTTAGTAAAATATTGTTGAAAAAATTTGAAATCAAAGGCATAGACACATCATATATTACACTTCATGTAGGTTTAGGGAACTTTCGAAATGTTGATGTTGAGGATTTGACTAAGCATAAAATGGACTCTGAGGAAATAAATATAACTCCTGAGACGGAGCGTTTAGTGAATAATGCCAAGGATAATCGCAAAAAGATTTGTGCGGTCGGTACTACTGTTACCCGCACCCTTGAAAGTTCGGTAACTACGGTTAACAGGCTGAAGGAATTTAAAGGCTGGACCAATAAATTTTTGTTTCCTCCGCATGAGTTTAAAATTCCGGATGCTATGGTTACCAATTTTCATTTACCCTATTCTATTCCGTTAATGAATGCCGCTTCTTTCGGAGGCTATGATTTAACAATGGAGGCTTACGAGGAAGCCAAAAAAGAAAAGTACCGCTTTGGTACTTTTGGTGATGCCATACTGTTCATTTAATTTTATCTAAACTGTAATTCGGCCCTTTTAAAAAAAATAACACCCTGTATCTCTGTGTTAGCGTTCATGCTAAGAAAAAAACAGACAGGAACAAAGCGACAAGAAATAAATCAGTATCTTTAACTTAAAAAATAACAATATGGGAAAACAAGGAATTAAAATTTCATCAGTTTATGTAGCCAGCTTTTGAAAATGTTAAATGAAGCACTTTCAGAAGAATGGAAAAAAAT
>JAYEIA010000068.1:0-13955 GCA_034659855.1 Bacteroidota bacterium | reverse complement strand
TTTGAACTTTTGTTTTTAAATCTGCCTTTATTGTAAAACCCCCTGTTGCCAGTCCGTCGGCACCGGCTATTCCTATTACTATATTGTAGTCATTTTTAATAGCATTGAACCTTACGGTGCGTGTGTAATCTTGCGTTTTCCCTCTTTTTTTATAGTCCCATTTGTGTTCGGCTTCGCAGCTTACGCATGAAGTTAAATTTGGCGGCAGTGTATAATTATTCGTTCCGACTTGGTATGCGTAGATGCTCATATTGGCAGACTTGTCATCAGGAATTACAGTGATAAACATTTCTGAATACGGTGGAATTTGGGTGGCAAGTAATACATGATTTCCTCTGAATTTTTTATTCTGAGTGCCGGGAAAACAAGCAGTACTGCTGCGTGAAGCCCATGACAGGTCTTCCATTTTTTCGCCGGTTGATAAATTACCTTTTACCTTAGTTATGTTGTTAGGTTCTGATTTAAATACTTTTACATGCGAGGGATATTGAGCCCAAACTGTTGTAGCTGAAAATAAAAGTACAATTAAAAACGAAATAAGTTTAGTTTTCATAATGTTTAATTTTTAATTTTTAAAGTTATTGAATTCTGTTAAAATAGGACTTACTGTAGAACTCAGAGGCACACCACTTATGCAATTTGTTCAAATTGAGGTATAAGGATACAACTTTATTTACAAATCATAAAATTGATGCACTTCTTAGCTTTTCAGCAAGTCCTATAATAGACATTATTACACCTATTTACAAAACAGAACTATATTTTTTTGACGAAAGCAAAATAAAGCCGATCGTGATTTCACTATCGGCCTTATTTTTTAAATATGTGTGTTCGACTTTATTTTTTACGCCTATCCGTTTAATTTCCCAAACCTTTCAATTAGGAACGTTGATTTTCTCTGTTTACCCGGTAAAAGCTATCGTTTTTAATCTAAAAGGAAAACATTGAAAATTAAAAATAAGGTAATAAGGTTTGAGTGTACTACGAAAAGTCTTTTTTGACAGGATTGACAAGATTTACATATTTTTATTAAATCATAAGGTCCTTATTATTAACACAATAGTATTTTCGTATTTATAAGATTTTCCAAAATGGTGTTTTCGGAGTGGACTCAGGTTTGAAATCCTGTTAATGCAAACATACGAGGCTAAAACCGCAAAAATACTTGTACTGAGCATTTGTCGAACTAAGGTTCTTAAGCTTTGCAACATATACTCTGCCGGTATCTCCCGGTACAGCTTCAGTATCAGCAATTGTAGCATTTTCAAGGAATATAGAATTTCCAAAGCCAAGCATGTGAATTGCACCGCCGACTGAATACATAGTGTAATTATTCAAAAAAAACAATTTGTCATTTTTGTACTAACACCCCTGCTGAGCAGAGTTTGTAACTTCGCTCTTTTGTTTGGCAGCCCATTATCATCTCTATTTTTAATCTCATATTGTGCTGCCACTAAACTACGCCGAGCAGGGCACAAATTACTTTGAACTGATTATAATTGTAGCATCAGGATTAGTTTTGCTCATCAATGCCTCAAATTCCTTAATTTGCTTAGCTGTAATTTCTATATTTTTGGCTCTCAGCATTATCAAACTTCTGTTATTCACCAGATAATCCAGACTTGTGCCTGTAACCTCTGAGTCCGAGCAGTCTACATCTTCAAGAGATTTTACCATTTGAATGGGACGTAGTGAAAAGACCTTAGTTTCCGAACAATCTAAACGGGTTAATTTTTTGAGGTCTTCCAACGGTCTCAGCAACTCAATATTTGTATTACTGCAATTCAATTCTCTGAGTTCAGTCATATATTCAACGCCTTCAAGGGAATACAGAGATATGTTTTGCTCTAAATTCAAATACTCCAACTTTCTTAAATCTTTCAAAATTCTCAAATCCACAATCGTCGTATAATGTACATCCAAGTATCTTAACAGCTTTAAATCTTTAAGAGGAACCAAATTCTTGACCATGGTGTTCCCGCAATTAATCTTTTCCAAATTATTTAAAAACCGTAAGGGAACCAATGAGTTAATATTGTCATTATCGGAGCAATCTATCTCTTCTAAGTTTATTAATCCTTCAATGCCGTCCAA
Source organism: Bacteroidota bacterium (assembly GCA_034659855.1). GTDB lineage: Bacteria > Bacteroidota > Bacteroidia > Bacteroidales > JAADGE01 > JAYEIA01. Next base: position 11,861 of record JAYEIA010000068.1, on the reverse strand, counting down.
GCTTTCGATACCGCTACGGTTTGCTTTTATTACACGTAAGAGCTGTAAGGCCGAAACCGGTTCCAAAGTCTTTATGTCTTTATTGTCAGCGATATCTAAGAATACCATTTTCCCGATCTCTGCCAGTTGTTCATTCGTTGGTGTTAAATCCTTACCTTTAAACTGTTGCTTCAAGATTACTTTTTTCCAAGCGGGAGATAATCCATCCCACCAAGCTCTGTTAGTTTTTTGTGCATGAAGGCTGAACCCGAACACAACCAACAATACAAATGAAATTATAGATATTTTAATTTTCATAATTAATTATTTATATCATTTACAATAATAATGGACAACACGTCCCGGTACACTATATTACAAATATATGATATTTTTATGGGTTTTGGAAGCGGAGTATTGAAAAATCAATGTGCATCGAAACGGTCTTATTCAAAATGGAAGGAAAGCATGACCATATTAGATTTAAGATAATCGACTGAATTTGTATATTGTGTTTCATCATCCACCATCATATTCAGTAAGCCGGCACTGTATTTTAACTCTGTAGAGAATTTAAAATAGGGGGTATAAAAATCGAAGCCGGCACCAAATTCATAGTATAAGTCTTTTTGTTGTAACCGTATTTTGGGCATTTCTATTTCCGGAATTTTTTTACGTGCACTCAAATCAATTTTAGGATTTACGCCGACTATAACATAGGGTCTTACATTTTTCATTCGAGCAGCTTTGTATTTTAGCTGAAGCGGAAATTCTATAAAGGTGGAAGATAGCTTCATTTTATAATAATCATAAACAAGTGAAGTGTTTGTTGTATCTTTTAGTGTATAATACTCTAAATCTCGTTGGCTAAAGGTAAGCAGGACCAGCAATCTTAAGTCAAAATATTCTCCCAGTCTCAAATTGGATATCGGGCCCAATTGAAATCCTACTGATTGGATAGTTTCAATGGCATAAATCTCATCAATTTCTGATGTGCTGAAAAAATTATCTGAATTCCGAATGCTAAAATTGCCGGTATTTAATCCGACAGAAAACCCAAAATGCAGACGTTGCCGATCGTAGCCTTTTAAATTCTGCAAGACATCGGCTTGGCTGTATCCCGACATTGCAAATCCGATAAGTAATACCGAAGTAATGAGCTGCTTCATAAAAATACATTTAAGGTGATTTTGTTTATATGTTTTTCTTAATGCTTTTACTATTAGGAGTCCGGTCTAAAAAATATGTTTTATTTTAGCAAAATAAGTTATGTGCTTGATTGTTAGGGCTTTATAGTCTTTCACAATGAGCTTAAAACTCTTATTTTCAGCACTTTAACTTTCAACTTTATAACTTTTTAAACTGAACTCTATTGTGCTTGATAAATTCCACCACATTTGATTAGGCTATCTATAAAACTACATTATTTGATAAAAATTATAGATCTGATCCCGTTTTTTTGTTTTTTGTAAAAAAATTTACGGCAAGTCGGTAGCCCGTCAGACCTAATCCACTGATAATTCCTACACAAACGGGGGATAAATATGAATAGTGCCTAAATTGTTCTCTTTTAAAAATGTTTGAAATATGGACTTCTAATGTCGAAGTTTTTATGGCTGAGACGGCATCTGCTATGGCCACAGAAGTGTGAGAATAGCCGGCGGCATTTATAATTAATCCGTTGTAGCCGGTATCGGCTTTTTGAATAGCATCTATCAGTTTCCCTTCCGAGTTGGATTGAAAATAGTCTATCTGAACATCAGAAAATTCAGCTCTCAAGTGAGTTAAATACTCCTCAAAGCTCTGTTCTCCGTAGATTTCGGGTTCTCGTTTTCCCAATACATTCAGATTGGGGCCGTTAATTATCATTAGCTTCACATGGGTAGATTATACTTGTTTTTTTGCTTTTCAAATACTGTTTTGATTGTGTCGGAAGAATTCAAAAGTTTTTTTAATAAACTAAAGTATAAGAAGAAATATAATAAAATAGTAGCCAACCAAATGACGACAACATTAACGTGCAAAGTAGAAAAATACTTCCCGAATATTTTCTTCTTTGGGGCATAAAAGTGTGCAGTCAAATTTGTTTCGGGATATAAATATATCAGATTCTTCTTTTGAAACAATTGGCCGTTATACTCCAAAATATCTTTAGACTCAGTACGGTCTGTTACAAAGTCACTCAAACTCTCATTACTGTATTGTTTCTTTAAATTGGCAAAGGAGTCTCTTTGCTGCTTTGTTTCGGTATATTTTTGAATGTATCGGTTTCGTTCGGCATCGGCTTTATTAAAAGCCATAATATACAATTGTTGTATTTTATCAAAGTAACCGGAGATTCGATTGATGACATCTTGACTCACCGGCTCCGTTTTTAGTTTGTCTGTATCAAAAGCTTTAGTATCAAGTTTATTCCTTTGTTGCTCTGCTTTAATTTCATTCAAAATCAATTTCAATTCATAATCAACCGCTTTGGCTTTATCCGGGCTCTCATAATTATTTTCTACAAAATCTAATTTTTCGTTTAATACTCTCAGCCAAGTGTCTTTTTTATAATTGGATTGAAATTTTATACGATCATATTGGAACAGAGGTTTCATATATTTATTAGATGTAAATTGCTCTACGGCGAGTGCCTCATAGGCCCAACGGGCTGTAATAACTTCTCCGTACCACGGAATGGTTCCGGGGTTAGTAATCTGCGGATTTAATTTCTCATACCTTACAATTATTCCGCTCAAAATTATTTGCGGAATGATTAAGAACGGAATAATGATATATATAGTCACCGAGGTCTTGAATCCGTCTGAAATATTTAATCCCAATAATACTGAAAATGCCCAAGTTGAAAACAATACCAACCAATATTCAAAGAACATTCCTTTGATCTCAAGCATAAAGTTTCCTATAAGGACAAATGTAAGTGCCTGGTAGGCTGATATTACAAAAAGGATGAAAATTTTTGACAACAAATAACTTGAGCGACTCAGGTTTAGGAAAGTTTCTCTTTTTAAAATAGCCCTGTCTTTTATTATTTCGTCGGCACTCATTGTGATCCCGATAAATATAGCTACAATAACCGCCATAAATATATAAACCGGCAAATTTTCATTTTTGCTCAACATATATCCCATTCCCGACTGTGCTGTTGCACTATAATATTTAAACAAATAAGAAAGAAAGAATACCAGCAAAGGAGCTTCAAACAAATTCATTAAAAGGTATTGCGAATTGGCTAACTTTGATAAAATATCGCGTTGAGTAAAGACGGCAAATTGTTTGAATGCCCCGGGAATTTTAAAGGTTATTTTAGGCAGCTTAAACTTCTTTTTTGAATCTTTACCGGGTACTTTTCCGGGCGATTTCTTATACAACTTATACCATTCGTGGGGCTGTATTTTTCTTGCTGAACTAATATTACCATATTCATCCAGCACCAATGACTCAATAATTGAAAATATTTGTTCCGGATTCACTGTTCCGCAGGTAGGGCACTCACTGGCACTCCAATCGGCTTGTTTTATCTTTGACTTAAAGTACACGATAGAATCTACCGGGTCTCCGTCATAAACGGGGTAGCCTCCTTGATCAAGCAATAATAAGCGATCAAACATTTTAAATATGTGGGAGGAAGGTTGATGAATAACTACAAAAATCAACTTTCCCTGAAGAGTCAGTTCTTTGAGTAAATCCAGAATATTTTCTGAGTCGGCTGAAGATAAGCCGGATGTGGGTTCATCCAAATATAATACTTCCGGTTTTCGAATCAGTTCAAGTGAAATATTGAGTCTCTTTCTTTGCCCGCCACTTATTTTTTTATTTAAGGGACTGCCCACCTTCATGTCTCTGATTGCATACAATCCCAGGTCCTTGAGTGTTTCTATAACCAGCCTCAATAATTGAAATTTGCTGTAATTCCCGAAGCATAATTTGGTGTTGTAATATAAATTTTGAAAAACGGTCAGGTCTTCAATCAGTAAATCATCTTGAGACACATAACCAATTATTCCCTCAATTTCCCTTTTCTGCAAATGAACATCATAGCCGTTTATTCGAACACTTCCTCCGGTGGGAGTCATATTGCCGTTAAGGACATTGAGTAAAGTAGATTTTCCGGAACCGCTGGCTCCCATAATTCCCACCAACTTGCCTGATTCCTCGCTGAAACTTATTTTTTGAATTCCGTAAACACCGTTTCTAAATCGGTAGTTGACATTTTCTACATCCAAACGCAAATCATCGTGTCCGCCCCCTTGATTAAAAGCACTCACTATATCACTATAGTATAAAGGCTTTCGTTTTACATCCCGAATAGAGGAACCGGATGACAACATATACAATCTGTTTTTATGTATAAGTTGCCCGTTCAAATACATTTCCAAGTCTCCGCCGTAAACAAATATATGCATTTTTGTTGCTACGGAGCGGTATATGTAGATGGGTGAATCCAATGCATAACTATCTAAATAATACATGGATTCTAAGGTGGGAGTCGTATTTTTATCTACCAATAAAAGGCAGTTGTTGTTATACAAATCTGATATTTGTCCGATTACAAATGCTTTCAGATTTTTATATTCCTGCTCATTAACGTTAAATGTTGAAGCCACAGCATCAACAAACTCAATCTCTTGGCCTGAGGGCTGTTCTCCGTCATTGATAAACTCAAGCAACCGAATTAAAACAATTATTCGCTGCTTTAAATTGAGTTCTTTATTTATTAAAGTACATATAGTCAGAATTTTAACCGAGCTGGCTGATAGTTTTTTTCTTGCTTTTCTCCCTTCGGATGGTTTTTGATATTTACGATAAAAGTTATCAAAAACAATGAGATACTCTTCAAAAAGCTCTTGGTTGAGTTGCTCTTTTAAGAAGTTGGCTACCAATGGCCTGCGTGTTTCCTCATTGCTGTCCGGTCTGGCTATAATAGCAAACAAATGCATCAAGGCTTTTAAAATACTTTCACTCATATATGATATAGGTTCTAATCAATATTCTTAAATCCAATCAATAAGGTTGCCATACCGGATTCCGGGCTTCCTCCTTTTATTTTTGCCTCTATAAAGCATTCCATGGTTGATTCAAATCTAAAATTCCAAAAAGGGCTGTACCCGTTCTCTGTTGAAGAAAACAGCATATTTCTTTCTTGATCATACACTCTGTACTCCAACTCTACACCGGGAGTAGAACTGCATGCTGAGATACGATATTCTGTTTTTTCATAAAATAATATCTTGAACTCAGCAACATCTTCCCCGGAAAGCAAACTCATATAATGCTGCCCGTCGGACACGTACGACTCCGAAAAATACCTTTCGCAACCCACCGAGTTGTCGGTATTTTCTTGAGCATTGACAGTTCCGGAAATGCCCATTAGCAATAAAAATATTATTAAAAGATACTTCATAAAACACTGTTTTCCCTCTATTACAACTTTTCTATGCGAAAATACAAATTTAAATCAAAAGAGATTAGCTTACAAATGATTTATTTTCCATTTTTTCTTTACTATATGCCAAAAAATGTAGAATAGAATATGCTATATTCGGTTGATTTTTACTGAATAACTTCATTTCTGATTTCTATAATCTTTTTTCTGATATGCTCCAGTTGATAATCATTAATTGTAAGTACCGCCTTACTTTTTACAAGTGTCATTTGTTCTTTTGGTAATGTTTCCGGCTCCTTATATTCATAGGTCAGAACGACGCCGTCAAAAATAAGTGCAAGATCAGCTAAATCTGTGAGCAATTTATCATAAGCTTCACTTTTAGTTTGATAATAGGGTCTCATGAGTTCTATCAAATTATTTAGTGCATATTTTTGCTGACCGATACGATTAATCATTTTAGGGGTGGCATTTATTTCTGCTGCTTTGCTGATAATACTCAAGCTTTCAATCCATCCGCCGGCTAATATCAAAACGCCAATATCATTACGCTCATTATTTATTAAATATCTGTCGGCATTGCGATAGGCTTTAGAGGTTATTACCAATAATGAGTCTTTGTTTTTCTTATTTTTTTCTATATTCCGCAAAACGTCATCGGAAAATGAATTGACAATATTTAATTCAACAGACAATTTTTTTACAACCTCAAAGTATGATGTGGCCTGACTATGTTTTTCGAAAATATTGATATAAGCTAAATCAGCACCGTAAACACCTAAGTTCAAGGCTTGTTTAAATGAGGAGGAATAGTTTTGATAGCTTTGAGACGGATTTAAAAAGTCCTGATTAAAGGAGGAATTGGAAGTTTTTAACAACTCTGAAATTTGAACCGGTGAGGGTAAATTGAACAGTCTTCCGTTAAATTTTATAATACCGGTGCGTGACTCTTCTTTAATTGTATCTTTTTGGATTATAACACCGCTCTCGTCTGAATCTTCACACCCACAGGATGATAAAACCAAATAGCCGATAAGAAAAATTGCTGAAAATAATGCCGATCTATGGTTTCTAAATTGCATATTGATAATGTTCAAATTACAGTTAATTAATTCTATCCGCATAACGAAAAACAACGGTTGATATTGCTTTTCAGAGACTACCGGTTATACTTTTCTTTTGTATGCCGACACATTCGATGTAAAACAAAGATGAGTCCGGTCTAAAAAGTATATTTTATTTTAGAAAAACAAGCTATGTGCTTGATTATCGGAGTTTTATAAATCATTTTGCAATTAACTTAAAACTCTTACTTTCAGCACTTTAACTTTATATAATAAACGACTTATATAAATGCGGTTACAGACAATTTACCCTGCCACATTACATTTCATATCTGCACCTGTGTGGTGTTTTCACAACACAGGATTTAGCCGGATACAAATTCCTGGCAGGTGCAGAATATTAATTTTTAAAACCCTATTGACAAAACGCAATTTAATATGACGTTTGTTATAAACTTTCAACTTTTTAACGTTTTAAACTGAACTCAAAGATATAAAAAGGATTCTATGATTTACAGTCTTCGTGAAATTTTTAAAATGTATCCAATTTATCTCTTACTTTTTCCATTAACCACATGGGGGTGGATGTTGCTCCGCAAATACCTACCGTTTCAGCACCTTGCACCATATCGGGCGTCAATTGGTCCAAATTGCTTATAAAATTAGTTTGCTTGTTCTCCGCCTTGCACACATCATACAACACTTTGCCGTTTGAACTTTTCTTTCCGCTGACAAAAATGATTACATCATTATTGGCCGCAAATGCTTTGAGCACTTTATCTCGCCCCGACACTTGCCGGCAAATGGTATTGTTACGTTGAAAAGCAAGCTGACTGTCATTCCCTGCATCTTCCATCCGACGCTTGATTTCCGATGTTATTGAGGCATACCCCGATGTACTCATTGTGGTCTGAGAATATACTTTTATCGGACGAGTAAAATCTATTTTTTCTAAATCATCTTCCGTAGTTATCACAATACCTTTCCCGGCGGTTTGTCCCAGCAATCCAATGACCTCGGCATGATTCTTTTTACCGTATATCACCAATTGACCGTCTTCCTCCTCTGAAGCTTCTGTTCCACGCTTGACTTTATTTTGTAATCTCAAAACTACAGGACATGAGGCATCTACAAGTTTAATATTATTTCTCTTTGCAATTTCATAGGTTTCCGGAGGTTCTCCGTGGGCTCTTATCAATACTTTTACATCTTTCAATTCTTTGTATTCTTTATGGGATACCGTAATCATTCCCATGTTTTCAAGTCGCTGCACTTCCAAGCTGTTATGTACAATATCTCCCAGGCAATACAACGGCTCATTTTTCTTAAGCTCTTTTTCGGCATGCTCTACCGCATAAACCACTCCAAAGCAAAAGCCCGAATTTTTATCTATGGTAATCTTCATTTTTTTGTTCTTTCTTGTACTAAACTTATAACATATTCTGTTTGTTCTTCCCGGCTCAAGTTGCTGTTATCTAAAACAACAGCATCATCGGCTTTTCTTAATGGGTTCATGGCTCGGTTTGAGTCAATATGATCTCTTTCTGCCAAATTTTGTTTGACTTCGTCCATACTCGACTTTATATTTTTGGATTGCATTTCAGCGAATCGTCGTTGGGCTCTGGTTTCAATATCTGCCGTTAAAAAAATCTTTAAATCGGCATTCGGAAATACCGCTGTACCAATGTCTCGCCCTTCCATTACAAGGTCTTCTGTTTTTCCCATTTCCTGCTGCTGCCTCAACATTTCGCTTCTGACAAACGGCAGTACGGCTATTTGACTAACCGAGCTGTTTACTTTCGGCAAACGAATAGTATGCTCAACATTCTTGGCATTCAGCACAGTAACCGACTCTTTAGTTTGCCCCTCGGTACGAAATAAAATATCAATTTTATTATTCCTTAAATCAGCTTCCAGGGCTGCCTCATCTATTTCTCCCGTATTAATGTACCGGTTTTCAAGAGCATACAGAGTTACTGCTCTGTACATTGCTCCCGAGTCAATATATTTAAAGTTCAATAGTCTTGATATATCTTTTGCCAGTGTGCTCTTACCGCAGGACGAATGTCCGTCGATTGCAATTACAAAATTCTTCATAAATTATTAAATTAAAAAGCTCAGTATATTAATTCTTTTTCATTTGAAAATGTATTCATCACAACTGATTTCTATTTTTGCTTTATACTCACCGGTAAAATTAGAAAAATATATCGGCTAAAAAATTAAAACTGTGGGTCTCAAGCCCGGATTTCTATCAGGCTTAGTCCGGTAATTGTTTTTGCTCATTCCCGGCATTTTTTACTCGGTAATACACCGAAAAATGGTTGGAGCCGCCTGAAACATGATAAGACGCTCGACCGTAGGAAATACCCATACGCTTTAACTTCAGCCCAAAACCCCACGACAGCCCGGTGAATCCGGCATAATCCTTTATTCCCATTTCTGCTCGGCGTAAATAATTGTAACCTACTGCGATATAAAAATTCTTCATGGGCAAAAACTCAATTCCGACATTTACATGTCTTAAGGCATCATCCAAATGTTTTTGAACATCAAAGCCCTGATCATCAACCGGTTCATCATAAATACTGAGCGACTGAGATTCCTCTTCATAAGATAAATCCCAACGCGTAAGATGGTGAAGAGTTAAACTTAATCGGAACGGAGCATGAGCTAATTTTTGAGAAATTCCGGCCGTCAAATCAGGTTCTACCCCCTCTCTGTTTTCGTTGTAATAGGGTGTCAATTGAAATCCAAGATTTCTTAAAACCAATGCCATCGAAAAATTACTTTCTGTCTTTGTGTAGCTTAAACCAATATCACTAACTAAACCCAAAGAGGAATATTTTTCCAGATGAGAATAAACCGGTTTTAGATTTACTCCCACATTCACATTTTTATAAACAGGTTTTGCCCAAATTAAGTTCAACGCATAATCTGATGCACCAAACGTTCCGGTTATTGTACCGTTTTCGTCGGCAGCAATAAATTCTCCGTAGTTAAGATAGTGTATTCCGGCCGAAAAACTCCCAAACTTGTTGGTATGAAAACTGTAGGCGGCATAGCCGTAGTTGAGCCCGGCAAAGTAGTTAACATAGTTCAATATCACTGTCCCGTCGGATTGTTCGTTTAACAAGGACGGATTATAGAAACTCATATTCAAATCATCATCATAAACAGAAACAACATTGCCCCCCAAGGCACTTACCCTTGCCGAGGTACTCAAATTCAAAAATTTATATACGCCTTGTCCTCCGGTTTGGGCAAACCCAATTTCAGCAGAGAGTATAAACAGCAACACAAGCACTTTCAGCGATTTTATCATTTTTTTAGATTCCTCAATTATTAATTATTATTTCTCAATTCATATCAAGAAAAACTATATACCTTTGTACAATTAAATTTTAATACAATAATAACAAAACGATGAAAAAAGAAAGAAATTTTATTAAGCAAGATATAAAAGTTGATTCATGGGCAGTTATTGAACCCTATTTGGATAATTTAGTCTTCAGAGAAATTAACTCCTCTGAAGAACTTCTTCAATGGTGGAAAGACCGAAGCGAGCTTGAGGCCTTCCTTTCCGAGGATATGGCTTGGAGATACATAAAAATGAGTTGCGATACAGAAAATGACGAATTGGCTGAAAATTTCAACTTTTTTGTAAACGAAATTGAACCCAAAGCATCAGAATATTCAGATACGCTGGACAAAAAACTTATTCAGAATAAGTATGCCGATTCATTAGATTCCGACAAATACTTTATTCCCATGCGTTCCATAAAACGAAGTATCGAAATGTTCCGAAAAGAGAATATTCCTATTTTTTCGGCGCTTCAAAAAGAAATACAAGAGTTCGGAAAAATAAGCGGAGCAATGAGCGTAACGCAAAACGGGGAAGAAATGACTCTTCAGAAAGCTGCAAACTTCCTGAAGGATACCGATCGAGCTGTACGAAAAGAAATCTATGAAAAAATTAATAATCGCCGATATGAGGATAAAGATCAACTGAACAATTTATTGGATAAGCTGATTAAAAAGCGACAACAGGTTGCAGAAAATACCGGTTACAAAAACTACAGAGACTATAAATTTGATGCCATGCATCGCTTTGATTATACGGTTGATGACTGCCGAGCATTCCATAATTCGGTAAAGGAAACCATACTGCCGTTAACAAAAAAAATACAAGAGACTCGTAAAGAAAAAATGGGACTAAAAAATCTACGTCCTTATGATATGGCAGTTGATCCGGACGGCAAGAAAAAACTTGAACCTTTTTCAACAAGTGCCGAACTCATTGAAAAGTCTATTGAAATTTTCTCAAAAATTAAACCCCAATACGGAGAATATCTCTCCACCATGAAAAAAGAAGGGTTCCTTGATTTGGAATCAAGAAAGGGAAAAGCTCCGGGAGGATTTAATTATCCGCTGTATGAGAGTAATATTCCGTTTATTTTCATGAATGCCACCGGCAACATAAGAGACGTTGAAACCCTGATGCACGAGGGCGGGCATGCTATACATTCTTTTTTAAGCTCCGATCTTGAACCGGTAGATTTCAAAAGTTTGCCGTCGGAAGTTGCTGAGTTGGCTTCTATGTCTATGGAGTTAATAAGTCTGGAACACCGCAATTTATTTTTTGATAACGAAGATGATTTCATACGTGCCAAACGAACTCAACTGGAGGGTATTCTGCATACTCTACCTTGGGTTGCGATTATTGATAAATTTCAGCAAGAGCTTTACCTTAATCCGGAGCACAGTCACGAAGAAAGAAAACAACTTTGGAACGGCATAATGAACGAATTCAGCACCGGGATTGTGGATAACTCCGGCTATGAGAAATTCAGAGATATTGCATGGCAAAAACAACTTCATATTTTTGAAGTGCCGTTTTATTATATTGAATACGGCTTTGCTCAACTCGGGGCGGTTTCGGTTTGGAAAAACTATAAGGAAAACCCCAAGAAAGCTTTAAAAGATTATGAGGCTGCATTAAAACTCGGCTACAGCAAAACCATTCCGGAAATATATAAAACTGCCGGCATTGCGTTTAATTTCTCCAAAGAATACATTGGCGAACTGGCTGAGTTTGTTCAAAAAGAACTTGAACAGTTGGATTAACCCGAATTATTTATACGTTTTTTCTTTTTCTGAAACAAGGCAACTGCCTTTATTGCCACATAGTTAAGATAAATAGGAAAAAGCTGTCAGCCGGGTAGAAGGCACTCGTTACAAACGAACGCCGGCGGGGCACTCGTTACAACCGAGCGCCGGCGGGATGAAAGAACAATAAACAATGTCAGAGAAATACAAAATTATAGATAGAGACAGCAAATGACGTATAATTAATGTCAAAAGTAAATAAATTTGAAAAAGTAATTAGGCAGGTAGAAGGCACTCGTTACAAACGAGCGACAGCGGGG
>JAYEIA010000067.1:0-2862 GCA_034659855.1 Bacteroidota bacterium | reverse complement strand
CAAACGCTCGCAAAACGACGCAGAACTTGAGCGTATGGGTACAACAGTGGTTTTGCTTGTTGTTAAGGAGGATAAAATATATTTCGGTTATGTGGGCGACAGTCGCATATACATAATGAGCAGTGGGAAATTATATCGTCTTACCAAAGACCATTCTTATGTTCAAAAACTTATAGACAACGGCATTATCAGTGAAGATAAAGCCGAAACCCACCCCAAGAAAAGTCAATTATTGAAAGCACTCGGAATTGCCGAAACCGTTGAACCCGAAGTGTGTGATGAACCGGTATTGCCCAAAACCGGAGATAAATTTCTTTTGTGCAGCGACGGACTGACAGGGCCGGTAAACGACATGAACGTTCAATCCATTCTGCGAAACAAAGAGAAAACAGTTTCAGACAAGGTTAACGAAATGCTAAATATGGCACTTACTGCGGGCGGGCCGGATAATATTTCCATTCAAGTAATTGAAGTAACAAAAAGCAATTATAAAGAATCAAAATTTATTAATCGGTCCAATAAAGATTTGCTTACCACATCACAAATTCAATCATCCGATTCTGCCGACTTTCAAAAGACAAATACAAATATTGAAAATGTCGCCCTTACTACGCTTGACAGTACCGAGGCTAAATATAGAGAAAATACCGACAAAAGATTTAGTATTATTGATTTTTTGAAAAGTCGAAACGGATTAATCTCTGTTTTTATAATTATTCTGCTTGCCGTATTTTTGATTGTTGTGTTTTCCGGAAACGGGCAGACGGAGAATGAATATACTTTGTTTCTTAAAACGGATCAGGAAACCGAAAAGCAAATAAAAGTATTCAAAGATAAAGAAACGGCAAGGCAAAAGGCTGATTCGTTAATTACAGAGTATAAAGAAAAAAAGCTTTCGATACATTCGCTTACTTTAAAACTCAGAGACTCTGTGATTTGGGACACGATCTTAACAGTTTTGCCACAAGAAAATAAAGTGCTTAAATATGCCAAATATATCATACAAAAAGGCGATACATGGTCATCAATATGGGAAGATTACAAGGTGTGTTCCATCCACATAATAGAAAAAAACAAAGAAATATTTTCGAACGGAGAAAAATTAAACCCCATAGCCGGTAAAACTATTCGTATCCCTTTAACCTTTTCCGCAGACAGTAGTCGTAACCCGGAGTATTGGGAGCTCTACACTCGGTCTGAAGTAGGGGAACATTGCGAAAATGCTAAAGGTAATGCAGCCCCTAAGGGAAAAACAACAACTCCTGTTGCAAAGAACGATAAAAAAGCCGGTGAGGGCAAAAATGAATCTGATGACCCAAAAGTTGCCCGCTCGGAAGAAGCCAAAATTTCGAATGACAAGACGGATAACGAAATCGAAGGTGAAGAAACTGTTGAGACAAGAACTGTAAATTATACAGTTAAAAAAGGCGAGGGCTGGCGTAGTATTTTTAGCGAATATGGTGTTTGTCCAAAATATATTAAAGAAAAAAACGAAAAAGGAAGGGATGATAATCCTTTAGCTGAGGAAACTTTAATTATCCCATTAGATAAATCATGTAAGGAAGAATACAATCCGAAATTTTTTGAAAATTTCGAAAAAAATTTCGGCAAGTGTCCGCAAAATTAGTTTATGTACCCTAAGATAAAGAGAAACATACAAATCAGCAAAGTATTGGCGAGCGGAGGCACGGCAAAAGTGTACTACGGGCACGACTTGTGGCAGACCGGTAAAAACGGAAAGCCCAAAGAAGTAGCCGTAAAGGAGCTTTTTGAATCGCGTGCTCGTGATGCCTTTGTGCGTGATAAATTTAAAAATGAAGCAAATCTTTATCTCACGCTTAAACATAAGAATATTATTCGTGTCAGCGATTTTATAGTAAAGTCGCATACTGATTATATTGTAATGGAATATTTTCCGGGAATAAATTTTGATGAATATGTGAACACCGTTACCGGAAATCTTGTGGGTGAAAACCTTTTACACATTTTTTCGCAAATACTCAAAGCTGTAGCCCATGCCCACCACGCCAATGTGTATCATTTGGACATAAAGCCGAGCAACATAATGATTGCTAAAAACAGCCGAGAAGTTAAAGTGGTAGATTTTGGCATAGCCACAGACAAAGAAGAAAAAATTGCCAAAGAAAAACGTCGAATGGGCACTCCCATGTTTATGAGTCCCGAACAGGTAAAAACAGAACCGCTCAGTCGCACCACCGATATTTATGCACTCGGGCTTACGCTTTATTTTGCAGTTACCCGCAGTATGCCCTATTCCGGAAATATCACGCTTTACGAATTATTCGATACGATTGTAAACGGCAGCATACCAAACATAAAAAATAATTATCCCGGAGAGAACCCCGATGCCTTACAAAAAGTAATTAAACGAGCAACGGCCAAAAATCCCGCAGACCGCTTTCAAACCTGCGAAGAGTTTTATCATTTTCTTGAAAAAGCAATTACGAAATGAAAGTTATTCTTATAGGGCGCGACCCCGACAAATGCGATATATACCGAGAAGTAAAAGACGACTCTTTTGTCAGCCGACAGCATGCACAAATGATGCAGGATGATGACGGCAGAGTTTACTTGCTTGATTTAGAGTCAAAAACAGGCACTTTTGTTAACGGCAATGAAGTTTTCGGTCAAACAGAACTAAAGCAAGGCGACTTTGTGAAAATAGGGAACACATTGCTGCAATGGCAATCTTTTTTTAAGCAAAAAGCATCGGAAATAATCTCTGAAGAACCAACAATTCCGGAACACCAAGAAGTAAGCAGACCACAAAACGAAGAGCCTTCTGTTTCGGAACAAAAATCTTCTTCTTACGTACGGTATGCAAGTTTTGGTCAAAGAGTG
>JAYEIA010000066.1:0-2882 GCA_034659855.1 Bacteroidota bacterium | reverse complement strand
TAAATCAGCCTATGCTCAAGAGTATGTAAATATGACAGGTACAAATGACCCAGTACTTATAGAACTAAGCAAAGGTGAATATTGTAAAAACTACAATGAAAAAGTATTTGAAGATATTACATTAAAATCCCGTTTATAATCGGACATACAGATATTGACCTGTCAAAACATAAACCTGAAATCCCTTTTTATCTGTCATGCCCCAATAATGATTCATCCATAGATTTTAATACAATTATTGAGTTCGCTCAAACTGTATCTGTTCAAAAAGATAAGGTTTCCGAATACATGAGAAATTATGCGAAAAAGCACTTAGACTGGACAATAAAACTCAGAAAATATATCCGTTTTATTGAGAAAATTGATAATTCTAACTATACTTTAAGCAATTAATAATTTGACTTTTACAAAGAGTGTATTTATTGAATAGCAAGGTATTGTATCATTATATGGCTATAGTGTAGAATAAGAGGTGTTTTTTTGAATATGATGATTATAAGGTTTTTACAAGATAATATTCAAATTTCCGGAGGTTGAGCGAAGTCGAAACCGGTTTTGGGGCTTGTTTTGCAAACAACATGCTCAACCTCCGGAAAAACAACGTCATTTTAAACTATAGCCCATTATATCATTAAATAATTAAACCATGAATCTTCTCCGAAAAGTCGAAATTTTTTCAATGTTTTTTACCCTTAAACCCTAAAGGGAAAATATTGAAAATCAATAATTTCGATAAATCCGATTTTAGAATTCTTTAAACTAAATGACTTTTCGGAGTTGACTCAACCATTTAAAGTATAAGATACATTTTTTGTTTTGAAAAACTCCGTATAAATTGCAAACACTATTCCCCCAAACACTAAAATTAAAAACAGCACATTTGATAAGCCGGCGTATTTTGGGGATTTTCGCGGAGGGTATATCATTTCAACCGAGTGTTTGCCGGCCGGCAGATATAAACCGGTAAAGCCAATATTAGCATTAAAGCTTTTCGCCTCTTTATCATTTATTTTTATTTGCCAAGCAGAATCGTACAAAATAGAAAAGAATAGTATTTTCGGTTGTGAAAGTTCTATTTCGCCCTTAATCTCATCTTGCCTGAATTTGTGAATTATCAAAGACTCTTGCGATAATGCCTCTACATCCAATTTTAAATCGTTTACCGAATATCCCGGCTCCGGTTTGGGTTTGTATTCTGCTGTGTCCGGCAAGTTCGCAGCTACCGAATCGGGCAACACGACAGCTTTTAACAGGCTAATGTCTTTCTGAATACCTTCTGATTCTTTAAATTCAGCCTCCGAAATATATTTTGCGTAGCTGTATCCCAAAGGCAAACTGTACCCGTTTTTATAAATATCAACATCTCCTGTTTCGGCAAGTTTTTTATATCCGGTTTGCAGAAAATACGGCTCTTCATTTCTCGATAACATATATTTCACATTACACATAACGGCAAGCAGCGGTCGAGAGCGCACGCCGGCGGACCAGCGAGCGGCGGTTTCATCTCCTGTAGGAATAACTTCCAATTCCTGCATAAATCGTACATAATACGGGTTCTGGTTTGAAGCATAAGAAGTTGTTCCGAAATACCCCTGCACCTTTGCATCGTTCAGACTTCCGTGTACGGCCCACCCGGAAGCATAATCCTTCTCTGTTCGGTAAAACGATGAATCCCTTTCCTGTAAATATTCAACAGCATCTACTGTATTGTCATTATAGCCGCTGTGGCTTTCAAATTCATCGACTGATAAAGTATCTCTGTGATTCAACGTAATATTTGCCGTAAACAAGAGCTCAAAAACAAATACTAAACCCAATAACGGCAACATATATCGCTTGTAATTTAAATATTTTACAAAACTTGTTAAAATTAAAGTTTCAATAATAATGACCAACGAAAGTATTAGTTTCAAACTCGCATCCACCGGATTTGAATTGAGCCTTAATTCCTGCAATCTCTCGGCAGAAAAATAAGGAATATTGAGGAATACTAATAATAGGGCAGCCGTTATCCACAGCAGATACAAATTCAATTTATTTTCCTTGAGTATTCGGTTAAAACTAATGACGGCAGAATACAATACAGCAAAGGGCAAAAAGAAAGAGAATGCTCGATAATAATCTCCGAAAAATAAAAAATAGGCTCTTCTGAAATAGGGAAACAGGACAGGTATTGCCCAAACAATAATAAAACCGGCATAGATTATTTTTTCTCGCTTTGTGCCGTAGCGAAAAGCTTGCGGGAAAATAAGCAATGTAAGCAGTCCGATATAAAACATGGGCGCTTCGTAGTAATTGTAGTAGCCTTTGAAATCTGAAACCAATAGCCGTTGCCCGTTGACTATACGTTCCGAAATTTGTCCGGTACCCAAAATATCATTGGAAAAAAATCGTAACAGAGCGGTTACATTATGTAAAAAATCGCCGGTTGCAAATACGGATATGCTTTGCATTTGTTCCGATTTACTTAAATTGCCGGAAACTCTCGGATCCGATAATATGCTCTCAATTTTAGACAACAGAAAGGGTAAATTCACCAAAAAAGCGGCGGCAGTAATACCGGCAGTTTTTAAATAAAACCGTCCGACATCTTTTATACTCATTTCTCTTGAAAAAGTACGCATTAAAGAATACACAATCAAAAATAACCCGAATACATAGATATAAAATGGATTCATTCCTCTGATGAAAACTAAGAGTACAATGAAAAACACAACAAATCGTTTTTTGATCAATGCTTGCTCAAACCCAAATAAAAGTAAGGCAACATAAACCCAATGAATACTGTGCAGATACCAGCCTGCACCGCCCATCATAAATCCGGAAAAGGTGAATGCCAAAGCTCCGAAAACAGCCGTCGTTTTTTGTAGTGGTATACTTTT
>JAYEIA010000065.1:0-2894 GCA_034659855.1 Bacteroidota bacterium | reverse complement strand
GTTTTTTATAATCAAAATCCCACCATTTAAGTTGTTGCAAATACTCAATGTCTTCCGGAGCAAACCGCATTTTAATTTTTTTTGCCGGAACACCACCCACAACCGTATAAGGATCTACATTTTTTGCTACCACAGCACCCGCAGCAATTATTGCTCCGTTTCCGATTTTTATGCCGTCGGTAATAATTACATTGTTTCCTATCCATACATCGTGGCCTATTTGGGCAACAAATTTTTTGTCATTATCAATATAAATGTGCTCTTCAAATTTTTGCTCTTCCGCAAAGGTAAATCCCGTAATTTTGCTTTCGGAGAAAAAGGCCGGATGCGTGGAAACAAAATTTCGGCTTGGATGCATGCCGAGTTTTGTTCTCACATTATCGCCTATGGAGCAGAACTTTCCGATTTTAGTATTTTGTATCACCGAGTTATTGGCAATATAAGAAGCAAACCCAAGTTCAGAATTGAAAAACTCCGTATTTTTGCCGATGTAATTGTTCCCGCCGAAAAAAACAGTCTTATTTATTTTTACACCTCCGGCAAATCGAACGTTATACTTTTTCCGGACAAATAATTTGTAAAAAAAATTCAGTATAAAATATCTCATATTATATCCTCATATTTTTTCTCAGATGATAGACAACATCTTTAAAGAGCAATTGAAACCTTGTTGATTTGAGGCGGTTTATCCGTTTGAATTTCTGTATATCTTCAGTTGAAAATGACGCTGTTTTTTTACGAAAAATTTCTTCGGCAAAGCGATACAGCTTTATATCTGCCTGATTATTGGCTTTAATTATCTCGAGAGTTTCATCCGAAACCTTTTCCTTTTTCACTTTAGCCTTATTTCTTATTTTGTAGTAAGGGCTATGCCAATTCAGAATATCGGCAAACAATAAAAGGCTTAAGTCATAACGCTCAAGAAGGCCAAATGCCGGCATGTTACGTAAATTCTCTTTTGCGGCATCCAGCATTTTTTGTTCTTCTCCGATATAATCCCTTCCGCCCAGACCGTAATCAACTTTGGGCAAACCACAAAGAAAACGGACTTGTCCGTTGTTCAGCTCATTGGTAGGCGGATTACTGACATATTCCTTCAAACTCATGTTTTTAAGGTCGTACTTTTGGTGCAAATAATGAGTTGTGCTTTGCTTTACGTAGTAATAATGCGAAATTACACGCCGGACCGGGTCTCGTAAAATCGTTATATACTGATACTTGCCGGGGAGTGTTCTGTGAATTCCAAAAGGCAAGTTCCCTTTAATAAATTGCAAATTATCAACTTCTTTTTTTGATAAATTATTCAGCTTGCTGAGATATTTATTTATAGCATCACCTTTTACCGTAAATATTTTCTTCGGCACATATTGATGTTCTGCAATTCGATGCAGAGTACTTCCTCCGGCTTTTGGTATGTGCAAAAAGATGGTTTTTGTATCCATAACTAAATTATTGTCTGATTATTAAATTGCCGATTTATTATTTGCAAAAGTTCTTCCGGGCATTCAGGAAAATATATTTTTTTATTGTCCTCTAAATTTTCAATGAGATAATTCATGTAATTATTGCGATAATCATCATTTGTAAACGGATAAATTTTCAATAAAGAAATGGCACATTTCCCGGCATTGGCTGCCTCATAGAGTGTTGAACTTTGCATACCAATTATAATTTCAAAGCTGTACAAAAGTAGGTTAGCCGGGATATGACTGTCAATTTCCTGTAATTTATTTTCTCCGGAATACTTTGCATTGAACCTTGGGTGCAATTTTAAAATTAATTTTTCCTCGCCTATCCGATTTATCAAACTATCTGTTACCGAAATATAACTTTTTTTATCAATTAATCCTAAATCAGTCATTCCTCCTGTCAATAATAATATACCGTCTTTTAGTCTGCCTTGATATGCAGAAAGGACTTTCTGCAAAACATTCTCATTTTTCTCAATTACAAACGGTTTTGCTTTGATTAAATCAAAAAATTTATTATTGTACTTTAGTATTAATAGTTTTTTATTGGAATAACTGTCTGTATCTAAATTAAATAACAGCTTGTAAATACTTTTTTTTACAAAAGCATGTAAATGATGTGTTCTCTTATAACTCTCAGGCATTTTTGTGGCCGGAGCATAGAAAATTTGATTCTTTTTTGACAATATTTTTACGGCATACACAATAGCCGGAGCAAAGGCCATTATCATAAAATAGACCTCATGGCCTGAGAACTCTGAAAACCTTTTTTTTATGGTATTTTTTAATTTCAGATTGAATATGAAATTTAAAATTATCCGCAGCGGATTGAACGAAAAAAATGCTTTTAAATTCTGTACAAATATAAGCTTATCTTGATTATACAATTCTGAAAGAAACTTATAAGTGTGCTTATTTGAGCTTATTATCAAGACATCCTTTTCTTTCTCAACAAAAGTAATCGTTGCAGGAATGGACAGGTAAGATTGACAAATAATTAATTTCATTGTATCCGGTTTCGTATAAAATTCATCTCTGTAAGTGTTGTTTTATTAAATGTATAAACAATATACAAAAATATTAAAAATAACATAAACTTAATTCCGATATTAGCGAGTACGCTTTCAAAAGATAAAAATTCTGTAATAATAACTGCACCGAAAGCAAACACTATCAAAGGAATTAGAGCGGATATATTTATCGGAATAAAATAGCATTTCTTGGAGTACCTGTATTTTATTGCAAAAAATATCACAAAAGTAACCACTGTGGCAACAGCCGCCCCATACATTCCGTACGGCGGTATCAGCAGAAAATTCAACCCAATATTAATTCCGGCACTGATGAGCACAAAGTACATCATTTTTAAACTTTTTTTCTCTTGATAAATTGACAAATTAAGCAAGCCGGAACTTGCAGAAATGA
>JAYEIA010000064.1:0-14186 GCA_034659855.1 Bacteroidota bacterium | reverse complement strand
CGAAGATTCAAGGAAAACAGTCCCGTCCGGGAAGACATATTGCACTACATCATTGATTGTGCACGCTTATCGGGTTCTCCGAGAAATCAACAATCGCTGAAATTTAAAATTGTAAGCCACAGCGACGAGCGAAAAGAACTGTTCAAGCATACCGCATGGGCCGGAGCTCTCAAAGACTGGCCGGGTCCAAAAAAAGGAGAACGCCCGGCGGCATATATCCTCATTTTTGATGATTTGGAAATTGCACCCAAGGCTTCAAAAAGATGGTCGGAAACTGCGGCCGGTATAGCCTTGCAATCCATGATTCTTGCCGCCGAAGAGCATGGGCTTGGAGCCTGTACCATAGCCGCCGTAAACCGACCGGCAATTACAAAGTTTTTCAAAACAAGCCCCAATCTTAAATTACTGATAGTACTCGCCTTGGGCGAACCCAATGAAGTCGTAAAAATCACCGAACTGAAAAATGGAAACTTCAACTATTATCGAGATGAAAAAGGCATTCATTATGTTCCCAAAAGAAGTTTGGATGAATTAATTATTTGAACTCTGCAAAGCAGAAGGTGAACTCATAAATTTTCAAATTCCGGACTTTTAAATAACTTTGTATTTTTGTGCAGGATAGACATTTTTATGCCGATTCCAAACGATATTGCTTCAAAATAAAGCTAATTTTTGACATGTTTCATATAACTTTACACTTTTAAAACCTTAGTTCGATAAATGCTCAGTACAAGTATTTTTTATTTTGAACCTCAGTAGAATTTTAAACCTTATTTTATCAGCAAAAAATAAGGTTAATAAAACAATGACATATTAATTTTCTACTAAGGTTGAAAAAAATAAAAATAAGGTTAAAAAAAAAATATGAAGTTTTTTTATAATTTATGAAACATGCCTAATTTTTATTAAATATTTCGAATGAAAGAAAAAATAAATATTGCCGTCCTATACGGCGGGAACTCCTCAGAATACGATATAAGCGTACAATCGGCAGAAAACCTCATCAATAGTTTAGACCACGAGAAATATACTGTTTACAAAGTCCTCATCAAAAACAACGAATGGACAGCGACAAACGAACACAATAAAAACCAAGCCGTTGATAAAAACGATTTCAGCATAAACGGGCAAAAAATGGACATCGTGTACCCGATGATTCACGGTACTCCCGGAGAAGACGGGTTGTTGCAGGGCTATTTTCAGGCCATGAGCATTCCTTTTGCCGGGAGCGATGTACTCTGCTCCTCGCTCACTTTCAACAAATACTTTTGTAACCAATTTTTAAGAAATTACGACTTGAATATTGCAGCCTCTGTGCTGCTGAAAAAAGGAGAGCCGTACAGCAGCGCTCCAATTCTTGACAAAATTGGACTGCCTTGCTTTGTAAAACCCAATGAGGGCGGTTCAAGTTTCGGTATCTCAAAAGTAAAATCAATTGAAGATTTTGACAAAGCCGTAAACCATGCGTTCACTGAGTCCGACCAAGTTATTGCAGAGCAATTCATTGAAGGGACGGAAATTACTTGCAGCCTGTTTAAAACAAAAGAGAAGGAATACCGGTATGCTCCGGCAGAAATTGTCAGCAAGAATGAGTTCTTTGATTATCAGGCGAAATATGATTCCGATTACAACGAAGAAATTGTACCGGCTCGAATAAATAAAAGCCTGACTGAGCAAGTACAAAAAATGTCTTCCGAAATATACTCAATCTTAAATTGCTCCGGTATTGTACGCATCGACTACATTTTAAAAGACAATGAATATTATTTTCTTGAAGTGAACACCATCCCGGGAATGACCGCCGAAAGTATTGTGCCTAAAATGTTTGAAGAAGCCGGCATGAACTTTGGCGAAGCGGCCGATTTAATTATTGAAGATGTATTAAAAAAATAGACAACAGCTAAATCGTGTTTATCCATAAACTCGAAAAATATTGACCAAATAAACCAGCCGACAAATATAGCCTGTATATTTTCAGATTACTCTGCCTCCGGCTGTTGCCACGAAATGTAAAAACCGTTCACAATCCGGTGGCTTTTATTATATTTGCCAATATTAGTAAAAACAAAAAAACACAATGAATACAGAAAATTTATATAAAAAAGCATTAAACCTTGAATTCCTGACTTTTGAAGAGGGAATGTCGTTGTACAAGAATGCTCCGCTGAGTCACTTAATGTTTATCAGCAATGAAATTCGTAAGAAAAATCAGACCCCCGGCAACCGCAATAAAGTGGGTCTGATCATTGATCGCAACGTAAATATTGCCAACGGCTGTATCGCCCAATGCAAGTTTTGCAATTTTTATCGTCACCCCAATGACCCCGAGGCATACATTACAACCATGGAGCAATATCGAGAAAAAATAAAAGAGCTTTACGATTTGGGCGGCAGACAACTCCTCTTGCAAGGCGGCCTGCATCCAAAATTGAACTTGGAATGGTATAAAAAGCTATTTTCGGATTTAAAAGCTGAATTCCCCGATTTACTTTTGCATGCTCTCGGGCCGGCTGAAATTCATCATATTGCAAAAATTTCTCGTTCGAACTATAAGGAGGTTTTGGAAGAATTGACCAAAGCCGGACTGGACAGCCTCCCCGGAGCCGGAGCAGAAATACTTGTAGACAGGGTGCGAAAAGAAGTATCCAAAGGCAAATGCAGCTCCAAAGAATGGCTCGATGTTATGCGAGAAGCTCATCGTCAAAAAATTACAACTTCTGCCACCATGATGTTCGGTCATATCGAAACCAAAGAAGAACGCTTGCTGCATCTCCTGAAATTAAGAGAAGTACAAGCCGAAGCTCCCGAAGGCTCTGACGGATTTACGGCCTTTATCCCCTGGCCTTTTCAAGATGAAAACACAGAACTTAACACCACTTCCGGCATCAAAAATAATGTAAGCGGTGCAGAGTATATTCGTATAGTAGCCATGGCACGAATTATGATGCCTAATATAAAAAACTTGCAAGCCTCATGGCTTACCGTCGGGAAAGATATCGGGCAAATGTGCCTACACGCCGGGGCCAACGATTTCGGGTCGGTGATGATAGAAGAAAATGTGGTGTCGGCTGCCGGAGCAAAGCATAGTTTTACTGAGGCCGGTATAGTTCAAGCTATCAAAGAAGGCGGGTTTCAGCCGGTTCTCAGAAATCAAAAATATGAGTACCAAGAACAGACACAAAAAACAACCGCAAATGATATTTTGTAAACTTTGCTTCAATTTACGGTAAAATTTATATATTTGTTCGAAACAAGCAGATTACAAATACTTTTACAACAATTTTTCTGTAACTATTTTACAAAAAACAGAACAAAAGAGGTTGAGAGTATAGTAAAAGACCATATTACACTAATTTGTCGGAATGAAAATACGCTGGAAAATATTTATTTCTGTAATGACTGTCGCAGGTACCTTATTTTTACTTGTTATTGCTATTTTAAGTAATAATTTCAGAAAGTACTCGCTGTCTCAAACCAAAAAGCTTACCGACTCCTACGCACAACAATCGGCAAACAGAGCTCAAACAATTTTGGGTAAGGATATGAGTGCCATGAGAACTCTGGCTGATGCTTTTTCGATATACAACTCCATTCCGCAGGAAACTCGAAAACCGATATTTGAAGATATCATGAAAAGTTTATTGAAAAGCCACCCGAAGTATCTTTCGGTATGGGTTTCATGGGAATTGTCTTCAATAAACGAAAAATGGTATAAAACCCACGGCAGGCAACGAACTCTGGTTCTAAAAAATCCGGACGGAACAACCTCTGTAATTATTGATTCCGTGGAAATTGAAAAAGAAAATTACGGGAGTACCTATTACAATTTGAAGACCAGTAAAAACCAAGAGTTTATTGTAGATCCTTATTTTTACACTTATGAATCGGAGGCATATACTGATTCAATTTTAGAAACCAGTATCGCCGTGCAAATTAGAGAGAACGAGGAGTACAGAGGACTTGTAGGAATAGACGTAAAACTGACCGAACTTGAAAATATAACAAATTCGGATATCCCAATTGACTCAGCGTCAATGACATTAATCTCGAATAACGGAACGTTGGTGGCACATAAGAATAAATCTCACATCGGAAAATCCGTAAAAGAAATTTTGGGCAAGGATTACAATGAGAAGGAAATTTTAAATAAAATTGAATTGGGACAACACTTTTCAATTACCTCAACCGACAGCTTGGGGGGGAATGAAATATACACCACATTTGTTCCCTTCAAAGTGGGCGGTTCAAACAAAGCATGGTCGGTGGGTATTGCGGTGCCTACTGAAGTTATTACTCAAGCGGCCTACAATAATTTTTATTATTCCTTACTTTTCGGACTCATCGGTTTTATTATTTTGGCCGGAATAATTTTTATCCTTGCGGCAAACATTACTCGCCCGCTGATGAGAACCGTGAACCTTATGCATAAACTTGAAAAAGGAGAAATTGGTCTAAAAACGGATCGTTCTATGAAACGCTCCGATGAAATCGGTGAAATGTCTCGCTCCATTCGAAAACTTTTGGAAAAACTTAACTATACCGTTGAATTTGCTCACAAAGTAGGAGAAGGAGATTTTGAGACGAAGTATGAGCTCTCCTCAGAAAAAGACCGATTGGGAAAAGCTCTGTTGAATATGCAGAATAATCTCAGCCAAGCCGACGATGAAAGAAGTAAAAAAGAAGATGAAAGTACAATTGCTGCTTTTATTCAAAAAGGGGTATCAACTATAAGCGATATTGCACAGAGCAACAACAAAGATTTCCAAACACTAAGTGAACCTATTGTTAAATACATTGTAAAACATCTTAATATTCCGCAAGCGGCTATTTTTATTTCTGAATATTCCCGCGACAGATTAGAAAAACTGGAATTAACTTATGCCTATGCTTATAACAAAAAGAAAAATATTAAAGACCAATATGAGCTTGGAGAAAGCTTAGTAGGTCGATGTGCAAAAGAACAAAAAACGATTATCCTGAACGAAATTCCGGAGAATTACAGCATTATTAACTCCGGATTGGGGGAAGAAAATCCTTCGCATTTAATTTTAGTTCCGCTGGTTACCGAACAGAAAACACAAGGCATACTTGAATTGGCAGCATTTAAGCCAATTGCTGAATCATCGGTGGAGTTTTTGGAGATTGCCGCTGAACGCATTGCCGCTGAGATTCTGAATATTGCCAATGACCTGGAAACACAAAAAATTCTAAATCAACTGGAAAGCAAGTCCGATGAGATGAAAGCTTCAGAGGCTGAAAACAAAAAAATAATTGCCGAAATGGGGAAATCCTCAGAAGTACTTGAAGCTCAGCGTTTTGAAAATAGTCAGATTGTAAAAGCATTATCCTCAGTAACTTCGGTTGTATTTTACGATACCAAAGGTCGTATTACTGATTTAAATCAAAAAAATCAGCAAATGTTTAATATTGAAAAAAAAGACTATATCGGCAAAACTCACATGGAAATTTTACCTGAGGCGCGATTCAATTACAAATGGTTCAAGCAGTTTTGGGACGACCTGAGAGCCGGCAAAACAAGAGACAAAACCTACTATATTGAAAATGAGGATAAAGAAATGTGGCTGCACGAAACATTTATTCCCCTTAAAAATGAAGATGATCAAGTCGAACAAATCATAAATATCGGCATTGATATTACCGAGCAAAAGCTTTTGAAACGTCGTTTGGAAGAACTTCAGGGCTAATGAAAAAAAATCGGTTCCACCATAAAGTCTATTTTCCGAACAGGTCTGATATTAAATAACAGCACCAATCTCAGCAAACTTTAACCGGCCTCAGGAAGCTTTAGAATTCATGGTACCAAAGAATAAATTAGAGGTTGACAAACACCCCATTAAATATAATTTTATCACTTCAGTCATAAAATATATTTCGAAATTTGCGTTTTATACACAAGAATCTAATTCAGATGCATGAAACAAGCCGCCATTCTCTTATTCCTTTTTTTAGCTGCAACCTCTGTAAGTTCGGCTCAATCAAGTATTATTTCCGGAAATGCCAAAAGCTATGCCGGCGACAGCTTGGTTCTCTGCGAATATTCCGACTATATTACCAAACAAAAGCAACTCGTATCCAAAACCTTAGTGAGGGAATCGGGAGAATTTCAATTTGAATTACCACTCAATAAAACCCGATTGCTGTTTATACAATTGGGCGTATTCGAAGGCTTAATCTATTTGCAACCACAAGACTCTCTAAGAATTATTCTTCCGATAAAAACAGAAATGAGTAAAAGCGACAGTTTAAATCCGTATTTTACCAAACAACAACATTACCTGAGAGATATTGCCCATGAGTACTCGTTAACCAATGCAGTTATGAAATTTGAAAAATTGTATTCCACTGAAATGAAACACTTATTTTCGGACTACAGCGGACGCATTAATTCTCTCAAAACAGACTCTGCCGTTCAACGCATAAAATCTAAAACGGCGGCTATCGATTCCGAATTTTTTAAATATTATCAATATTATCGTTTCACGGCAATGAGGCATGCGGCATACAACAGAAATACAAAGTCTATACTGAAAAAACACTTTGTTCAAAAACCAATTCGCTATAATAACCCGGCCTACGGAGATGCACTAAATATAACCGTGAAAAATATTTTCAGCAAAAAGGAGATTTTTACACTGACAAACAAATTTGCAAGCCAAGAGGCCTGCAATGAATTCTACAAACTGCTTGAAAATAAAATACCTGCCCTCAAGCATCAAATTAAAGAATATATATTACTTCAGAATATTTATCATGCGGCCTTTAAATATAACATGGACAAACAACGAATTGCCGAAATGATCAACCATATCTACAACAACACGTATTTCAAGGAACACCGCTCGGCAGCAAAGAATATTTTTAATGAATTATCGGAATTACAAAACGGGGATCCGGCTCCGAATTTTTCACTTCAAAGAGCCGACGGAAGCAAACTCAACTTAGATGAGTTGAACGGAAAATTTGTTTATCTTAATTTCTTTTCACCGGAGAGTTACACCGGAAAAAAAGAATTGGCATTGTTGGAAGGTCTTCACCACGAAAATCTACCAAACTTTGCCATTGTTTCGATTTACAGAGGAAAAACTTTTTCGGAATTTCAATCATTCATGAAACACAAAACATTCAAATTTGAATTTCTTTATGCAAACTCCGAAACACTCCTTGAACAGTACCGAGTAATGACTTTCCCTGCTTACTACCTAATAAATCCCGAAGGACGCGTGGTATTGATGTCGGCTCCGAGCCCCGCCGAAAGAATTAAACCCGTTTACGGAAAATTTTACACGGAATGGCATCGAGAACAAGTCCGAAAACAGTCAAAAAATAACAACTCTTTAATTAATGACTGAGTAAACTGAACTTGTTCGATTTGTTTTTATCCTTTAGGCTATGCCCGATAAAGGATTTCAAAGATCTTCCTTTTCGGTTTATTACTAATTTTGATTACTTGCATTTACTCTAAAATTTGCACTAAAACCCTTATTGAGTATAGCCTTTGTTACCGCCCGGCATTTCTATTAATTCATAATTTGTACTTCTTCCTCCGCTTGCTTCTTTTTGCAAAATATCTTTTTCAATTAAATCTTGAATATCTCTTAGTGCTGTATCTTGTGAACATTTACATATCTTTCCCCACTTAGACGTTGTTAATTTTCCTGTAAATCCATTTAAAAGTCTGTTCAACATTTTTTGTTGGCGTTCATTTATAATTGTCTTCGAGTGGGTCTTCCAAAAATCAGCCTTTTGTAGAATCTTCGATAATGTATATGTTGTAGAATTAAACGCATTATCCAAACATTCTAAAAACCATAAAATCCATTCTGTTATTTCAGAACTTCCCTTTTGTGTTTTCTCTAACTTCTCATAATATTGTTTTCTCTCCAATCTTATTTGAGAAGACATACTGTAAAACCTTTTAACACTATCGTCTGAGCGAACAAGAAGAATTTCTGTAATAGCTCTTGCTATTCTCCCGTTTCCATCTTCAAACGGATGGATTGTGACAAACCATAAATGGGAAATTGCAGCTTTTAAAACAGGGTCAACTGTTGTTTCTTTTTCAACCCAATTGATAAACTTTCGCATTTCATCTTCAATTCTATCCGAATCAGGAGCTTGATAATGTATTTTTTCTTTCCCCATAGGACCGGATACCACTTGCATTGGCCCGGTTGTGTCTTTCCGCCAATCAGCTACAGTAATTTTATACATATTACTCCACCCCGTTGGAAAAAGAGCAGAATGCCATCCAAAAAGTCTTTCTTTTGTTAATGGTAATTGATAACGCTGTGTTGCATCAAGCATCATCTCGACAATACCGTCAACATACCGTTCTGATTCAATTGCTCCGGCATGTTCTATTCCGAGCCTTCTTGCTATTGATGAGCGAACCTGTTCTAAATCAAGAACCTCACCTTCGATTTCTGATGATTTTACAATTTCAATTGTCAAAGTGTTTAAAACAGCCTCATCTTGTAAGTCAAACCCTAAAGATTCCATTTTTCCCAATAAACGACCTTGCAAATTTCTTGTTTCAGCTAATTTTAAAGACACTTTTTTTTCGTCCCAAACAAAATCTGTCCAATTATCATTTTCGTGTATGTATAATTTCATGCTCCGCATAATTTGCTACAAATATAATACTTTTTCTCCGCAAATTCATTATTCTCTGCAAATTATACTGCGAATAAAGCGACTTTTCTCCGCAACTATTGTTTTTCTTGCGTGGCAGTAACCTGTCGGTTTGAGGCTTATTTTCAAAATTCATTACTCAAAAAATCTATGGCGTACATTAGGTGCCGGAACCATGCAACGTTCCTTTTTACCGAAAAGCTTGTACCGGTACTTTGCTGTGAGCTCATAAACAAAATCTCGAACCGGGCGGGGAACAAATCTCAACAAAAACACATGGCGAAGAATGCTTTGGGTATCTTTGGCTATATACAAGGCGGCATCAGAACGTTTATACAGTTGACCGTTTCTCAGATACAGCAAATATTCAATATTTTTCAAATCTACCCTGTCGCCCAAATGCTCACGGGCAAAATCCGATTGAAGCGAAGCAAATTTTAAGGACTCGGTTTTGTCATACTTTAAAATCAATTTCACCGAAGCGTTACAAAGAACACACAGTCCGTCAAAAAAAATAATTCTTTCCGAAAATATATTCATTTTAAAATAACCAATTAATAAAAGCCGGATTAGGGATCTACAAACATCAGGCAAAATAATTTCGGTATGAATCGCCAAAATATCAAATAATTTATGTGGTCATAGTTTTTGATTCCCTAATATCAAAAGTTTTTAGAATACTGACCTAATAATACAAATAAAAAACGATGCTCTGAAATCAAAGTAAAACAATTTTCGCTATTCTTGACAAAATGGTTGATTCTGCTTTATGCTTATACCAAAATTATATCGTTTAAAAATTAATTGAATTCAAGCATCAATCCTTTCCAAAAATCTTATTACTTTTATGAAAAATATAATTAAGTCTAAAAATTTTCAGGATAAAAAAACAAAGCACATGAAAAAAACAAGCATCATTCTACTATTGGTTATAGGTTTATCCATATCATGTAAAAATGAAGGCGATACAAATCTCGGACCTTATACCGTTCAACAAGCCATAATAAAATCTAAGACCGAAATGATGGGCATTGAATCCAAATCGGTATTATACTTTAAAGATTACGGCAATACAGAATGTTCAGAAGGATTTGTGAAACATGCCGGACAAAAAACCCACTCTCGCCGATTTATAAGAAATGGCTATGCGTACACCCTGGATATGAAAAAGAAAAAAGGCTCCAAAATGAAGGAAACACCACCGGATGCCAATACAATTTATCCGGAAGATATTGATTTTTCTAATATTCCGGAGAAAATTACCGAAAAATATGCCATTGAAGAAATCGGCACTGAAAAAGTTGCCGGTAAAAATTGCAAAATCTATTCCATGCAATTCAACGGTGTTAAACAAAAAATTTCTGTTTGGGAAAATGTGCCGGTCAAAGTGATTTTGAATGACCACGGGACAACGATTACTACCCAAGCCTATGAAATAATTGAAAATCCTGAATTCCCGGCAGGTATTTTTTCTATTCCCGAAAACTTTGAGATACAAGAATATACGCCGGAAGGATTTCCAAAACAGGACAAGCCCGAAGAAAATCCGGATAATCCGGCATAAACTAAAGCTGTATAAGTTTGCTTAGTCCGAAACATTTTGGCCTTAGGTATCGAGATGTCCTGATGCAGAATGCTGAAAACAGGAATAAGACTATTCCCGATACGGCAAACTCGTGATACCGAATATTCATTGCAAAGCCATTTTTAATGACCGCATACCTCATAGTTGGGCTTTCCGTAGTTATTACAGCCGCCTACGTTGTAATGATTTCAGCTTTTGCTTACGGGCTTAACCGATTAATAGCCAAGGCAAAATACAAAGGAGATGAAACCGGGCAAATATCCGTAGTGGTGGCGGCAAAGAATGAAAGTAAAACCATTAAAAAATTTATTAATTCGTTGACTAAGCAAACCCTCAAAAAAGAGCACTTTGAGTTGATTCTTATCGATGACCACTCAGAAGACAGTACCGTTCAAATTGCCGAACAATACAGCTCATCCTGTTCCAATATCAGAATATTTAAGTTGCCCGAGGGCCAAGCCGGAAAAAAAGAAGCACTGAATTACGGCGTACAAAAGGCAAAATTTGATCTTATCACTTTTACCGATGCCGACTGTCTATGGCATAAAGACTTTCTTAAAACAACAGTCGCACATTACAAGCAAACGCAATCAACCTTAATTTTGGGGCCGGTCATTTTTTCCGATTCAGGGTTTTTATCTCGCTTTCAGTCGGCCGAATTCATGAGCTTGACGGCAACAACGGCCGGTGCAGCAAATATTGGCCACCCAATTATGAGCAACGGGGCAAATTTGACCGTGGAAAAAAAGTTTTTCGGAGATCTGAACCGCTCTTATGCTTCGGGCGACGATATGTTTCTGCTTCACAAAATAAAGAAGCCAAACAGAAATAAAATATCGTTCCTGTTGTCAAAAGAAAATACGGTGCAAACGTCGGCAAATCCTTCCGTCAAAGCATTCATTAATCAGCGTTTGCGGTGGGCTTCCAAATATAAGGGCTACACAGACTTCGATACCATTTTTGCCGGAGCCATAGTATTTGCACTAAATTTACTGATAGTGGCAACGGCTCTTGGCGCGATATTTCACAGTAAACTACTTGCTTTATCCGGCTTAATTTTACTTTCCAAAAGCCTTGCCGACCTGATTCTTGAATGGCCCTTATTACAATATTATAAAAAAATGTACCTGTTGCCTTACTTTATACTTTGGATTCCACTCTACCCCATATACTCTGTGCTTGTCACTATTTTAAGCCTTAGCGGAAAATCTTTTTGGTGGAAAGGCCGGAAATTATAATTATTCTGAGTCGGGAAATGTTCAGACTAAAAAAGCCGGTAGGCTTGGGCGTTATACTTAAAATGGTTTAATTATTTAGGCTCAATTTAAAAACGATGTTGTTACATAAATTTTGTATTGTCATTTTTAGTTTATTTGCTTTAATAATCATTATTTTAGTTATGAAAATCTTACTATCTCCGCTGGTGCGAGCTTGCAGCTCGTACCATTTTCGCAAGTTAAGAAATACATCAAATTTAAATTTATAGTAAGGTGAGGTACGAGCTACAAGCTCGCACCGGCGGAGGAGCGTAAACCGGATAAACGCTTCCATGTCCAAAAAATAGACGATGGAAGGAATATCCTAAATAAAAAAATAATTCCGTCAACATCGTACTTAAATACAGCCATTATTTAATGATATACCGGTACAATACCTTGCTATTCAATAAATACACTCTTTGTAAAAGTAAAATTATTAATCGTTTAAAGTATATGTAACTCCCTGTAGAAATCGGAGGCTCGTCAATTGACAAACCCTCTGATTCTAAAACAGAGAAACTCAAAACAGGATATTTATCATAAAAAAGTTTAAGACTAAGTGCCGGGCTTTTTATATATTTGCACCATTGAATCAGAAAAAAAATCAATACCCTCTCCGTAATACTAAAAACAAAGAAATAGGTTTCGGAGCGGGATTAAAAAATTTACCCTATGAAAAATATCAAAGATTTTAATTTTAAAGGAAAAAAAGCAATTGTTCGCGTTGATTTTAATGTCCCGCTGAACGATAAATTTGAGGTAACCGATGACAACAGAATTCTGGCTGCAACTCCCACCATTAAAGAGCTCATGAAGAAAGGTGCAGGTGTAATTCTAATGTCTCATTTGGGAAGACCAAAAGGCAAAGAGGAAAAATTTTCATTAAAACATATTCTCCCGGTACTCTCCAACCTTTTGGGTACTGACGTTCAATTTGCCGACGATTGCATCGGCAGTCAAGCCATTGAGAAAAGTAAGAATTTGCAGGCCGGAGAAGTTTTATTACTCGAAAATTTAAGATTCTACCCCGAAGAGAAAAAAGGAGACCGAGATTTTTCCGAAAAATTAGCCAATCTTGCCGATGTATATGTCAATGATGCGTTCGGGACAGCTCATCGGGCACATGCTTCAACAACAGTAATTGCAGATTTTTTTCCGGAAAACAAAATGTTTGGTTTTGTGATTGAAAATGAACTGGAAAACCTCCAAAAAGTTCTGTCATCTCCCCAAAAACCATTTACTGCAATTTTGGGCGGAGCAAAAGTATCTTCAAAAATTACAGTCATCGAAAAATTACTCGACACTGTTGATCGACTCATCATCGTGGGCGGAATGACTTACACATTTATCAAAGCTCAAGGCGGAAATATTGGCAATTCGCTGTATGAAGAAGACTATTTGGAAACGGCTAAAAAAGTACTTGAAGTAGCCAAAAACAAAGGAACCGAAATATATCTGCCCTCCGACAGTCTGAATGCCGATGACTTTTCTAACGATGCAAACACCAAAATAACAGATTCCGATAAAATTCCTGCCGGTTGGATGGGCTTGGATATTGGGCCAAAAGCTGAAAAAGAACTTTCGGCTGTTATTGAATCATCTTCAACGATTCTTTGGAATGGCCCGGCCGGGGTATTTGAAATGGATAATTTTGCCAACGGAACTGTGGCTTTGGCCAACGCCTTGGTCAGTGCTACAAAAAAAGGAGCCTATACTCTTGTTGGCGGCGGCGACTCGGTGGCAGCCATAAAAAAATTCAAACTGGAGAATGACGTAAGCTATGTTTCCACCGGCGGCGGTGCCATGTTAGAATCTTTGGAAGGGAAAGACTTGCCGGGTATTATGGCTGTTAAATCATAAGGCTCTTTTCAAGGAAATTGTTGGTCGTTATATTTAGTTTCGGCATATTTTTTGTAAAATCCTAATTTTATGGCTATAGTTTAGAATAGATGTTTTTTTAATATCGTGATTATAAGGCTTTTACAAGAGAATATTCAAATTTTCGGAGGTTGAGCATGTTGTTTGCAAAACAACATGCTCAACCTCCGAAAAAGCAATGTCATTCCTTATTTTTCCGGAATCCACTATGGTCGCTGACAGTAGAATACTCGAAATTTGCAATGAGTGGATACTGAAACGATTTCAGCCTGTCAAAAAACCAACAAGGTAATATGCTATTAATCAGCAAACTATATAACTTATCAAAAATCATGCAAAATCACTAAATTATTACCAACATTTTCTTTGAAAAGAGCCAAGAGTTTTAATATTTGGTCTTTTTTAGTCAAAATTTATCTTTTTAGACGGACTTTATAAATATTAACCGTAAAAATAGTTAATATGGTTTGCATTATAAAATAAATATTTTTAAAATTACCTAAAAACTGAACAAGACAATTATTAAAATAATGATGTTTTCGGAAATTCCTTTAAAATATAGTTGAACCATTTTTATTTGGTATTTTATATTTTAAATGAGCCTTAACGGTTTGTGTATGAAGCGTTGGGCATTTCGAAGCACCTCATTTTCAATTTACCGTAAATTTTATTTATTGCTCTAAATTTCATTTTAACTACTTATTGCCCAATGATTTATACACTTTGTTGTAGCCGGTACTTCCTTCTTCCAGTCTGTCTGCCAGTGTGTTGGGGCAGGCGTACTCTTTGACAAGTTTAGCTTTGCTGATTTT
>JAYEIA010000063.1:0-2916 GCA_034659855.1 Bacteroidota bacterium | reverse complement strand
TAAATGCCAAAAAAGTAACTATTACAGAAAAAGAGGAAGCACATGGTCTTATAACTGCAAGAACATGCTCAACCTCCGGAAATTTTAAAATAATATTGTAAAACCTTTATAATCACCATATTCAAAATAGCACATCTATTCTAAACTATAGCCAAAAACAGCAATAGCTCAAATTTAGGCTGATTTTTTACCGAAGTACATTTTTTCTTTTCCTGACACATCGTTGAAAACCCTTTGTAGCCTGTCAACTGACGGACAACGGCAGGATTTGTCGCCTTGTTTCAGAAAAAGAAAAAACGAATGAATAATTCGGGCTAAATCCGATTATACTTTTATCTTTACCCTGAATTTCAGATGGCGAGTTATGAAACAAGTATCCGATTTTTTAGTTATTGGCTCCGGTGTTGCCGGCTTGATATATGCATTAAAGGCCGCAGAGCACGGGATTGTACATATCATAACTAAGGATGAGCCCGAACAAACCAATACCCATTATGCGCAAGGCGGCATTGCTTCAGTAAAATATGCACCGGACAATATCGAAAAACATATCCGTGATACTATCATTGCCGGTGATGGTTTGTGTCAAGAAGAGGTCGTTAATTATGTTGTGCAGAACGGTGAGAAGGCAATTAACCGGCTGATAAAACTGGGAACTCAATTTGATAAGAATTCCGACGGAAAATTTCAATTAGCCAAAGAAGGCGGTCATTCAGAACATAGAATTTTCAGACATAAAGACCAAACCGGAAATGAAATTCAGAGGACTCTTATTGACAATGTCAAGAAGCACCCCAATATTATTATTTTTAAAAATCACTTTGCGATAGATCTTATTACGCAGCACCACATGGGTTATCCGGTAATTCTCAGAAATTCGGAAACAAGCTGTTACGGAGCTTATGTTTTGAATAAAGAAACTCAAAAAATTCATCGCTTTCTTTCTAAAACCACATTTTTGGCAACCGGAGGTATCGGCAATCTGTATAAAACCACAACAAACCCGGAAATAGCTACCGGTGATGGTATTGCCATGGTTTACAGAGCCAAGGGAATTATCCGAGATATGGAGTTTGTTCAGTTCCATCCTACCGCCTTGTATTATCCCAAGGAACGACCCGCTTTTTTAATTACTGAAGCTTTGAGAGGATTCGGTGCGAAGCTTATTACAAAAAGCGGAGGACAGTTTATGCACAAATATGATGACCGAAAAGAACTGGCTCCGCGAGATATTGTGGCCAGAGCTATTGATACCGAAATGAAAATAAGCGGAGATGATCATGTCGCTTTGACGTGTAAACATCTTGACCCGGAAAAACTCATTCGAGAGTTTCCGAACATTTATGCAAAATGCCAATCCATTGGTATAGATATTAGAACAGAGCCTATTCCGGTTGTTCCGGCTGCGCATTATTTGTGTGGCGGGGTAGTTACGGATATGAACGGCAAATCAACGATTAAGCGTTTATACGCCGGCGGAGAAACAGCTGTAACCGGTCTGCACGGAGCCAATCGCCTGGCCTCAAACTCTTTACTCGAAGCCGTTGTGTTTGCCGAATCAGCCGCCAAAAGTAGCACCGCTATTTTTCAAACCTTTGATATTCAAAAAGATATTCCTGAATGGAATGAAAAAGGCACAAAACACCCGGAAGAAATGATATTAATTACTCAGGAGTTTAAAGAGTTGCGGTTCATTATGTCGGATTATGTAGGGATTGTACGTTCGGATTTACGTTTAAGCAGAGCCCTTACTCGTCTTGAAGTATTGTATCGTGAAACAGAAGCTCTCTATAAAAGCTCCAAAGTTTCTTATGAAATAAGCCGGTTACGAAATGCCGTAAACGTGGCTTACCTCATCATAAAAATGGCCAAAAAAAGAAAAGAAAGCCGCGGCCTGCATTACACGCTCAATTATCCCGAAAAAGCAAAAATATTATAATATGCTGTCCATACTTATTCCTGTTTTCAACTGCGATGTCAGAAAATTGGTTGCCGAACTTCACCGGCAATCTGAACAAGCGAAAATTCAATACGAAATACTATTGGCTGACGATGGATCGGAGAAAAAAATAAAAGAACAAAACAGAGAACTCACTCAGTTTTCAAATGTTATTCTTAACGAGCTGCCCAAAAATATAGGCCGATCTAAAATCAGAAACCTTTTGGCTGAGAAGGCAAGCTATGATTTTTTAATTTTTATGGATTGTGATGCCGCTGTGCCTTCGGAGGATTATATCAAAAACTACCTTTCGTTTGCCCGAGGAGAAATATTGGTTTGCGGCGGAAGAATATACGAGCCTGATCAGCCCGAAGATCCCGACTTTTCTTTAGCTTGGAAGTACGGAAAGTGCAGAGAGGCTGCCAAGGCTGAAGTAAGAAACCGAAACCCGAACCGTTCCTTTTTGACAAACAATTTCTTTATATCCAAATCCATATTTTCGACTATCCGATTTGATGAGCAACTCAAAGGTTACGGTCACGAAGATACGCTTTTCGGGTATGAATTAAAAAAAGCCGGCATCCGAATAAATCATATTGACAACCCGTTAATTCATGTCGGATTAGAAAAAAATGAGGAATTTCTTAATAAGACAAAAACAGGGATAAGAAACCTGAAGTATATTGCTGAAAGTTATAACTTACCCGATTTATTCAAAGAAGTAAAATTATGGCGAACCTATAAACAAATCGGCATTCTTAAATATTTTGTCGGTTTTTTACTTGACTTATTCAACTCACTGATAAAGGCTCAATTAACAAGCAAAAACCCCAGCTTATTTTTGTTCGATTTATATAAACTTGGGTATTTATCTCGCTTGTAGGCATTCGATCTGAAATTGAAAACCCTGATTTCCCGTGATATGCAGCGTTTTGCGTATTCAGAATTTTGCATTTCACATTTCTTCTCTACTTCCC
>JAYEIA010000062.1:0-2947 GCA_034659855.1 Bacteroidota bacterium | reverse complement strand
TATAACTGTCCCGAATATTGTTGTCATTGTATAAATTGAGTCGCCAATGCGTTGATTCAAATCATCAAATCTTTTGTCCTGGGCTTCCTGACCTAATTTCATCTCTGAACGTAAAGCTTCCTGACCTGATTTCATTTCTGAACGTAAAGCTTCCTGACCTGATTTCATTTCTGAACGTAGATCTGAAATTCTCTGATTAAGAGCTTGTTGACCAGCTTTCATCTCCGAACGTAAGGCTTGTTGACCAGCTTTCATCTCCGAACGTAAGGCTTGTTGACCAGCTTCCAGTTTAGCAAGCTTTTCTACAACCTCACGATCAGTTATATCTGGAGCAGTTTCCAAAGCTAATAAAACACCAGGACAAAAAAGCTGAAACAAAATAAGTATATTTAGTATTTGTATTTTCATAATTCAATTATAAATATTTAATATAGCAATGTCAAGCTTACATTTCGCACTTAGAAGAGCGTGTTTTTAAAATAATAAATATTGATTACATAATTTTTTTCTGGACAATTTGGTTAATTAATGCAATAGTACCTTCGTAACCTATAACATGGAGGTATAATTTGAATTTGATTAATGCAACTACTAAAAAATTGGATGTGTTACCCTTTGTCAAAAAATACATGGAGCAGCTTGACATCTATAATATTTTTAAAAAATATATCCCTAAACCCGATCGCTGTCCAGTAGAGCCAGCACAAATATTATCCATAATGATAATGAATATAGTTTGTGCTGCACATCCGCTGTATAAAATAGAAGAATGGATCGGCGAATATACTGATGGTTTAGTCGAAGACTCGATGAACGCAGCAAACTACAACGATGACCAATTAGGAAAAAATCTTGACAGACTGTTTGGTGTTGATCGCAATTCGCTTATGGCTGAATTAGCTAGCAAAGCAATTCAAGTTTTTGAGCTCGAAATAAATCGAATCCATAATGACAGTACATCTATAACTTTCAGCGGTGCTTACAAATTCGATGATCCGCAAACTGTAAAACTGACACAAGGATTTAACAAAGACCATCGTCCTGACCTAAAGCAGATCGTCTTTGGGTTAAACATAACGGCTGATGGACATGTACCGCTTAGCTTTCAGCTTTTCGACGGTAACCGCACTGATGATACTACTCATATTCCTAATTGGAATGGTTTGCGTAGCCTTCTTGAAAAAGATGATTTTGTGTATGTCGCAGACTGTAAGCTGTGCAGTATGGAAAACATGGCACATATAGCCGATAACGGCGGATCATTTATAACAATTTTACCAAAAAACAGGATTGATGTAAAACTATTCTATGAAAGACTAAAAACAGAACCAATCCCATGGCAAGATGCATATATTGTCGAGAATACAAGGAAAAAAGGAGAATTTGTTGTTTATCGTACATATGAAAGTGGTGCCAACAAGCAAGGGTATAGAATAATTTGGGTACATAGCAGTGCCAAAGAGAAAATGGACAAAAAACGAAGAGCAGATAAAATTGCTAAAATTGAACAAAAACTGCAGGAGCTATCTGCCGACATAAATCGATATTATCTTAAAACAGAGGAACAAATCAATGCTGCAATAGTAAAAATTTGTAAAGGCGGAAAAGACTTTATCAAGGTACAATTAATTGAAAATAAAGAACTTATACGTACCCAAGTGAAACCTGGCAAGCCTGGTCCAAATACTAAACATCGGGAGACAGAAAAAATAACGTTCCGTATTCAATGGGAGATAGATCAAAATTCGATTGAAAAGATATCAAAAACAGATGGTGTCTTTCCATTGATCACCAATACTGAAATCAAGGCTGCGGAAGTTTTAAGAATGTACAAGGAGCAACCATATCTTGAAAAACGTATGTACACCACTAAGTCCATTCTCAACGTTGCACCGGTATTTCTCAAATTACCTAAAAGGATAGAAGCTATGACATTTCTATATTTTATCGGACTTATGATTGTTAGCTTGATCGAAAGGAATATTCGGCACAATATGATCGAAGACAAAATAGAGAGGCTGCCAATATTGCCGAACGGCATGTACACAAAGACTCCAACCTTTAACAACATTAAGTATTTTTTCAGGAATGTTCACCTTTCAATCATAAACGACACCGCCAATGTGATACGAACAACCGTAAAAGGGGTAACAAAAACACATCGACTAATCCTAACGTTGTTAGGCGTTCCCGACTTTACATATTTAACTTTAAAAGATAAATGGTGGAATTTTCAAGGAACATAAATTCAGACCTCGTGATTTTTCATTCAGTGTTGATATTTTTTGGACATTTTTCATCTCACTATTAATAATTTCAAATAGTTATATATAGAGACTACAAGGCGAACATAAACAGCAATACATCTTACGAGATAAGTGAATAATAATTTATATACGACATTGAAATATTTGAGTATTATTATAATATATTGATCGATTGTTTTGTGCAAAAAATTATACTACTCAGTATTGATAATTTACGAACAAATTGTGTTTTATACAAAATATTTTCGACATAAATATAGATAACATATTGTTTTTTTCAAGATAAAATTAGCTTTGCGTAAAATCTTATACAAACGAATGGCGAGGGGTGCAACACAAAAAAATTGCAAACTGTTAACACCTCTCTGAAACCTCGTTTGTCGGAATGAGTATATCTATATATTGTGTAAGAATAAAAGATGTTGCACAATATATAGGTTGATAAAAATGCATTGTTTGAATGCAACTTTTTTGTGTTGCACCCAATGGCGAGTGTCCAATTAATCTACGCAAGGTTCTAAGATTCTTGATATATAAAGCTAAAAGGCTGTATACTCGATGATCAAGTTTTTTTTAACATGTTGATATTATTGATTTTAACAAAATGTGCTATATTTGTGGCACTTTTTTTTAAAACAAATAATATCAATAGGTTAGGGTTTTTTGACAAAAAAATCATG
>JAYEIA010000061.1:0-14282 GCA_034659855.1 Bacteroidota bacterium | reverse complement strand
GAAATGAAGGATAACGAAAAGGTGGTAGTGAAAGATGTAAGGTGCAGAACAATAGGTGATGTTACTTGCACAGGGGTAACAGAATCTCGAGCCGATTCTCTGGAGGAAATTGTTGAGGAGATTGCCGCCACTCGGTTTACTGAGCGTGGCGACAGAGCCGACGATAAACGTTCGGAAGCAGCAATGGAAGACCGGAAAAAAGAAGGCTATTTCTAGGATGACGCTCCAAATACAAGAATAAGCACTAAGCTTAAGAGTTCAAAAAAACTAAAGTAATAAAATATAACCATAGAATTATGTCGAAAAATAATACATCAACTAAAGGATATTTAGATATGCAACTGCTGCGATTTACTACAGCAGGAAGTGTTGATGATGGTAAAAGTACTTTGATTGGACGACTGCTGTATGACAGTAAGTCAATTTTTGAAGATCAACTTGATGCCATTGAAGAGACCAGTAAACGAAAAGGAGAAGAACATACAAATTTGGCATTGCTTACCGACGGTTTGAGGGCTGAAAGAGAGCAAGGAATTACAATTGATGTCGCTTACCGATATTTTGCCACTCCCAAAAGAAAATTTATTATTGCCGACACCCCCGGGCATATCCAATATACAAGGAATATGGTAACCGGAGCTTCCACAGCTAACTTGGCCATCATACTGATTGATGCCAGAGCCGGGGTTGTAGAGCAAACTCTGCGGCACACATATATTGCCTCATTATTAAAGATACCCCATGTTGTTGTTTGTGTTAATAAAATGGACTTGGTTGACTACGATGAAGACGTGTACTACAAAATTAAAGATCGTTTCTTGGATTTTGCCCCCAAACTGGATGTTCAAGATATTCAGTTTGTACCAATCAGTGCCTTGGACGGAGACAATGTTGTCGACCGGTCGAAAAAGACTTCATGGTATGAAGGCCCAACACTAATGCACATTTTGGAGAATGTTTATATTGCCGGAGATCAGAATTATTTAGACGGCAGATTCCCTGTACAATACGTTATTCGTCCGCAATCTAACGAATATCCGGACTACAGAGGCTATGCCGGAAGAGTTGAGGGCGGAGTATTCCGAAAAGGAGATAAAGTAAAAATATTACCATCCGGTTTTGAGTCCGAAGTTGCCTCTATTGACACCATCTCCGGTGAATTGGAGAAGGCGTATGCCCCACAGTCTGTATCAATTACTCTCGCCGACGATATTGATGTCAGTCGAGGAGACATGATTGTAAAGGATAATAATATGCCGGGAAATACTCAGGATATTACAGCCATGGTAAGCTGGTTCAGCGACAAGCCCCTCAAAATTAAAGTAAAGTACGGTTTGCGACAAACCACCAATGATATGCGATGCATGGTAAAAGAAATCAGCTTTAAAATGGATATCAATAATTTGGAGCGAAACTACGATGATAAGGATATTAAAATGAACGATATAGCCAGAATAAAACTGAGAACCACCAAGCCCATTTTTAGTGATGCTTATCGCAGAAACAGAAATACTGGAAGTTTTATTCTCATTGAAGAAGGAACCAACGAAACCGTCGGCGCAGGAATGATTGTATAATTCAATTGTTGTCAATAATACTCATCAGCATGCAACCTTTTTGTGTGCTGATTTTTTTTGTCTTTCTTTCAGACGAAATTTTAAAAACAGAAATACTTCTTTTATTATTTTGAAAATAATATTAATTTTGAAAACAGTAATACCTGAGTCCGGTCTAAAAAGTATGTTTTATTTTAGTAAAACAAGTTTTGTGCTTCATTATCAGAGTTTTATAAAATATTTTTCAATTAACTTAAAATTCTTATTTTTAGCAATTTAACTTTATAAACTTTCAACTTTATAACTTTTTAAACTG
Source organism: Bacteroidota bacterium (assembly GCA_034659855.1). GTDB lineage: Bacteria > Bacteroidota > Bacteroidia > Bacteroidales > JAADGE01 > JAYEIA01. Next base: position 12,410 of record JAYEIA010000061.1, on the reverse strand, counting down.
AACTCATACCTAATTCAAAATATTGCTTACGAAAAGTAATTCCGGTTTCTGTTTTACAATTACCAAAAATTACTTTCAAGTGATGGAATAAATTGTTTATGCTCGGCTTTGATGCAGTAATTGTACTGGTGGTAATTATTTTTCTTATTATTTCTTTATACAAGGAAATAGTCGGACCGGCTATGACTTTTATAATTGCCGTAATAGTTTTGGGAGTTACAAAAGTCTTGGAACCGTCTGAAATACTTAGCGGCTTTGCCAATGAGCAAATAGCGGTTATTATTATGCTACTGTTGTTGGGAGATGTTTTTCGACGATCATCCGTTTTAGATATATTATTTGATGCCGTATTTCGAAAAGCCGGTTCAACCCGAAATTTCAATGCTCGAGTCATGTTTTTGGTTGCCCCGATGTCTGCTTTTTTGAATAATACGCCACTGGTTGCATTACTCATGCCCTATGTTTATAACAGGGCAAGACAAACCGGAGAATATGTCTCAAAACTGATGATTCCCTTATCCTTTGCGGCAATATTAGGGGGATGTGCCACTCTGATAGGAACCTCTACAAATCTTATTGTGAACGGCTTGGTTACCGATCAAGATATTGTTCCGAATTTGCCGGCCTTAAATATATTTGACTTTGCAGCCGTTGGTTTACCAATGATTTTTATCGGAATATTTTATTTGCTTTTCTTTGGTCCGAAGCTACTGCCGGAACGACACGGAGGACGCAATGAATTACCCTCGGTAAAAAGAAGATATATTGTAGAAGCACGAATTAAAGAAGGAAGCCGGTGGATAGGGAAAACCATAGAAGAATCCGGTTTGCGAAATATGGAAAGTCTGTATCTATTTGAGATACTTCGAAATGATATCCGGATGACCGCCGTACCCAAGGACACCATTTTATTGAAAGAGGATATACTGTTATTTACGGGAAGCACAGATTCTATCGCAAAACTTGTGGAATCTTCAAAGGGATTGGAAATTCCTTCAGTGGGAATGTTTGCCCGAAAAAAAAACACGGAGATTATTGAAGTCGTTGTCCCCCACAATTCTACCTTAATTCACAAAACCCTTAAAGAAGTCAATTTCAGAGGACGGTTTGATGCGACCGCCATTGCTGTTCATCGTAACGGAGAAACGTTAACCGGACAGTTGGGCCAAGTAGAATTGCATGCCGGAGATGCCATATTGCTGCTCGGCGGAACTTATTTTGAGCCTCGACTCAGAGAAACCTCCGATCTGTATCTGATTTCTTCCATAAAGAAAATTTCTCGCTTAGGCTTTTGGAGAACTGCATTTCTAATAGTCGGAGCTCCATTGGTTATACTCGGATCAGCATTTAATATAATCAGTTTATTTAACGGACTGTTAGTACTCTTAACACTTTCGGTTGTTTTTAAAATTTCCGACCCGAAGGATTTTGTGCAAGCCATAGATTATGAGCTGGCTATAATAATTGCTCTTTCGCTGGCTTTGGGTACTGCCATGATGAAAACGGGAGTCGCCGATATAGCGGCAGATACAATTATGGTCATCTTCAAACCCTTGGGAAATGTGGGCGTCCTGACCGGCATATATTTTATTACTTCTGTACTGGCGGCATTTATTACAAATAAAGCGGCGGTTGCGGTAATGTTTCCCATATCTTTGAGTGCGGCCACCGAACTAAATGCAGATTTTATGCCGTTTATATTAGTTGTGGCATATGCAGCAGCAGCAAACTTTATGACTCCGATAGGTTATCAAACAAACCTTATGATTTTTGGTCCGGGAGGATATAAATTTAAGGATTTCTTTAAAATAGGAACTCCATTGACATTGATATATATGGCAGTAACCATCACAATTTTAAGTTTAATATATTTTTAGTGGTTCTACCACGAATTTAATGATAACTTGCAATTTGTTTATATGTAGTTGAAATATAGTTTAACGTAGTTTATATGTTGTATTTTAATTTTCAGAAGTTGGAAGTTTGTAACGTTGCTCGTGCGTATTTGTAATGCGTGCGAAAATGCCGGCAGCACGAATAAATAGTTTTTTTGTGAGCGTAAAAAAAGAAACATAATAATTAGATTGCTTGAAAATTATAAATTTGTATATGATGCACGCATTACAAACGTGCACAAGCAGGCTATGTTCTTGTACAGAAAATAAATAGAGCAGCAGTATCAGTTGCATCTAATATTGCAGACGGAACAAGCAGGAATGGTTGCCGAGAGAAAATACATTTTATTAATATATCGTATATACTTTAAACGGGTAAAAACTTAACTTTGATAATGCATCTATTTATTGAAATACAATATATTGTATCATTATATCATTAAATAATTAAACCATTCAAAGTATAACTATATTTAAACACTGTTTTGTATAATATAAATATTTAACCACTAAAATAAGGGTAGTACCTTTTTAGTAAATAAACTGAACAAATGAATAAAAACATACTAATTACCGGAGCAACTTCGGGTATCGGGTACGCAACTGCCGTAGAATTGGCACAGTTACAATACAATTTGATAATTACCGGGAGACGAACGCAAAGATTACAAAATTTAAAAGAGGAACTTGAAGCACAATATGGGATTAAGGTCTTAGCATTAACTTTTGATGTGAGAAATAAAGAAGAGGTTGAAACAGCACTTGAAAACTTACCGGATGCATTTGCCCCTATCGACGGATTAATAAATAACGCCGGATTGGCAGCCGGATTGGACTTCTTCCATGAAGGAGATACCAACGATTGGGATACGATGATTGATACCAATGTAAAAGGCTTACTTTATGTTGCTAAAATTGTTTCTCAAAAAATGGTTGCTCGAAAACAAGGGCATATAATAAATATTAGCTCTATTGCCGGGAAGCAGTCTTACGACAAGGGCGGCGTATATTGTGCAACTAAGCACGCCGTTGAGGCCATTACAAAAAACATGCGCATTGATTTGTTGCCGCACGGTATCAAAGTGAGTTCGGTGAGTCCCGGAGCTGTCAAAACTGAATTTTCCGAGGTGAGGCTCAAAAGTAAAGAAAAAGCCAAAGATGTATATAACGGATACACCCCCCTTGAAGCAAAGGATATTGCTGAAAGTATAGTCTTTATCCTCACGCGTCCGCCACATGTCAACATCAACGATATTTTAATAATGCCTACCGCACAAGCCGATGCATTTCACACGCATAAAAACTAAGTCCTATGAATCTGAACGAACAATTATTTATCGCTGTAAAGGCAGCCACAGAAGCCGGAGAAGCCATAATGCAGGTCTATCATTCGGCGAATTTTGGGGTAGAAATGAAATCGGATAACAGCCCTTTAACCCTTGCAGACAAAAAGGCTCACAGAATTATTGTGAGTTATTTGAAAACAACAGAAATTCCGATATTAAGTGAAGAAGGGGAACACGAAAAATATTCTGCAAGAAAGAACCGTGAACTGTTTTGGTTGGTAGATCCCTTAGACGGCACCAAAGAGTTTATAAAGAAAAATGACGAATTTACGGTTAATATTGCCTTAATAGATGTGGACAAACCTATTGCCGGAGTCATTTATGTTCCTGTTCTGAAACAGATTTATATCGGCACACCCCAAGCGGGAGCATTTAAACTTGAGGATTTTACAACTGCTCGATGGTCGAATTTCCGTGAATTGCCCGATTTGTTAAACACCGGTCGAAAACTGCCTCTTCAAAAGGGAGACAGAAATTATACTGCCGTTGGGAGTCGTTCGCACCTGTCCGATGAAACTTTGGAGTTTATGGACAGCCTGAAAAAAAAATACGGACAAGTAGATATTATCTCCAAAGGCAGCTCATTAAAGCTATGTATGGTTGCCGAAGGGAAAGCGGATATTTATCCCCGCTTTGGGCCGACCATGGAGTGGGATACCGGAGCAGGCGATGCCATTGTTAGAGCAATGGGCGGTAGTGTTTTGAAAGAAAACGGAGAGCCGTTAAAATATAATAAGAAAAATTTGTTGAATCCTTATTTTATTGTGAAGAAATAGTTCTGAATATTTGATCAGTAAATACATATTAGGATATTTCGATATGTTTTTTGGCAAAATTAAAAATATTATATTTGCAAAACGAAAAAATAAAAAAACGAAAGATAATTATGAGTAATAAATTTCATTTTGAATGCAGAGATTGCGGAGAAAAAATTGACGGATTTAAAACTTGGTTCGATAATAACCAAAAATGTCCGAAATGCGGCGGGAACAAAATCAGTACCGTTTATTCTACCGATAAATCAAAAATAAAAAAACTTATGGGCAAAGATCAAAAGCCGGAAAGCCTCTGGCATTATTTTGATTTCTTGCCGCTCGAAAATAAAGAAAATATTGTTACTGAAGGAGAAGGAGTAATTCCGATTGAGCGTTGGGACTTTTTGGAAGACTATGCCAAGCGAAAATACGGTTTGAATTTGGAAGTTCTTATCAACAGAAACGATAAAAGTTTTGCAACCGGAACTTTCAAAGATAAAGGTGCAGCATTGGCAGCCTCTGTACTCAAAGAACACGGCATTAAAGAATATGTAGTTGCCAGTACCGGCAATACGGCATCAGCATTTGCTCATTATTTGGCCAAAGCCGGAATTTCATGTTCTATATTTGTGCCTGAAAATGCTTTGCTTGAGAACGAGGCTCACATTGGCACATACGGACAAAAATTATTCAGAGTAAAAGGCGATTATGCTCATGCTAAAAAAGTAGCTGCCGACTATGCCAAAAAGAATAACATTTTAATGACCGGCGGAAATCTGGATCCATTACGCTTAGAGGCCAAGAAAACTCAAGTTTTTGAGATGATGCGTGTGTTGGGTAAAGTCCCTGATGTATATATTCAGGCATTGAGCGGAGGAACGGGACCTTTTGCCGTAGAAAAAGCATTCAAAGATTTTGAAGAAACAGGATTATTCGGTGCTATGCCGCGATTTTTACTTTCACAGGGAGATATGTGCTCACCAATGGCTGACGCATGGGCCGAAGCCAAGAAAAAAGATTTTTATGAGGGTTATGAAAAGGACTATCCGATATATGAAAATCCGGAAGTACTTATACCAACAATTGCTACGGGAGACCCGGGTATGTATCCGTTTATGGCTCCCTTAGTGAAAAGCACGGGAGGTGAAATATTCCCTGTGTCGGAAAAAATGGCCGTAGATGTTGCTCGTTTGGTCGCTTTCGAGCGTGTTGTGAAAATTGGACCTGCCTCGACAGCCGGACTGTTAGGCTTTTTCGAAGGGTTGAAACATGGATATATAAACGATGGTGAAACTGTATTTATTAATATGGGAGAATCGGCCAATCGTGCGATTGACTTTTTAAAAGAAGTGGCATATACTACCGAAATTATTGAATCGGCAGATGATTGCGAGCGATTCGACAGAGAAAAATACAGAGAAAAAGTATGGGCTCCTTTTGAGTCGTAGGAAATAAGCCAATATCAATACAAATTAATTATGAAAAAATAATCTTTTGTAGATTGAGCATGTTGTTTACAAAACAAGCCTCGAAATTGGGTTTGTTTTTAACAGCAACGGTTTCGACTATGCTCAACCTCCAAAAGGTTTAACAATATAATTTTTATTATTAAATGACAACGATACTAACTTCAGGCAACGGATAAAATTTACGAAACACTAACGAATTGTTTCGTAGAGAATAATTTGCTGAGGATTAAAAAAAAAGCTGTGAAACATAGAGTTCACAGCTTTTTCTGTATTTTGAGAATCCGTTTATTTAATAACGATCTTCCGGTGAATATTTACTCCTTCAGCTTTTAAATTGATAAAGAACAACCCACGGCTTAGTTGCGATAAATCTAAGCGATGTATTCCGACCGCTTGGTTTTTGAGCTTTTCGGAATAAACATTTCTGCCGGTAACACTATACACATCTACGGTGTAATCTTTTGTTTTTGCAATAAATTCAAGATTGAACACTCCGTTTGACGGATTTGGAAAAATCTTAACTTTAGATATTTCTCGGTTTTTGATTTCAACGGGATACGCTCGTTGTATAAAATTATACCTGATATACTCTCCAAACCATTTTTCCAAATTGACCAGAAAATCTCCGTCAGTATTGTAAAATTTGATATATCCGTTTCCGTGTCCCGAAGGCCAGTTGTTCATGCCGTCCCCCCCTGAATCGTAGGCTGTAAATTCATAGCATCCGGGCGTAAGCTCCAAAGTATCTTGGTAGGTTGTATTTGGTTGCTCAAAGCTTCGTGAAAATACCTGGTTTCCTTCAGCGTCGTATATTGAGTATTCATTTTCCCAATACCTGTCGTTGGTTCTGAACCAAACAACAAGTTGTTCGCTGTATGTATCAGCCAAGTCAAATTCGGAATGCGTGCTGTTGTTATAAATATATTCGTCAGTAGTTCCGTTTGGATTACTGATACTTACCTCAAATATGTTTTGCTGCGCATTGTAAAACTCCGTAGTGTCAATAGGCGGAAGGGTAATTTCGGTTTCTTCAAGGAATTCCAAACTTCCTGTCCATTGATAGGAGTAGGTATCAAATCCTTGAATGCCGTAAGTAATATCAAGGGAACTGAGCACATCTGCCCCGTTATTTTTTATATTAATAATTGGGCGACCGCAAATAGGATTAAACCTCTCATTGAGTTTGAAATTATTGGGTGCAATAATGCGTTCAATTTCTGCATCGGTATCAAAATTATAATCCGCATAGCTGACAAAAAATATTTCAGTTATATAATTGCCGTAAGGATCATATTCTATGTCATAATCTACATCCACTTCAGTATCTGTACCTACATTTATGAACGGAGTTAATTCCAAATTCTGAACGGTTGCAGGCATTCCCGGACACCAACCGGCACGATCGTAAAACCAAGTTCCGCCTTGTGGATACAAGGGGTTTGTTCCGCACTCTTGAAGGATATCCCAACTGAATTCTGTACTTCCGTTTACACTTACGCTGTGAATGTTTGGGCAAAATTCACCACAATTATTTCCCGAGCCGAAACCATGGCCGGTCAGGCTGGTTTTAAGTTTAAACATCTTTGCCTCCGGTAAAAGTTCCATAGTAGAATCCACCACGTACTCATCAAAATTGCTTAAATTTAGGTTAGCTGAATATACATTTTTGATATCCAGCAAATTACGGGGAGGGGTTCCTTCAATAAAATGAAATTTGAGATCTAAAAGCTCTTGAAAATTTCCGGCTTTCAAATGTACATTGTTGCCTTGCAGGAGGTGTTGAAAATCGGTAACATCAAAAATCCAGGTCCAACCGTCTTCTCCAAGATCTAAACCGTTTCCGTACGGGGTTATAAATCGGCCAATTTCCCAAGGTACAACAATTTCGTCTTCGGGGTCTGTTGTGTCATAGGCCAGCATTTCGAGAGTTAAGGTTCCATTGGCAGCAACTAATACAGAGTCTGTGGCTGTGCCGTTTTCATCATAGGTATAGTTGTTGAAGAAAGTCGGATAGACATAGATTGTTTCGTCCAAGACCGGCTTATCATTGGGTTGCAGTTGTACATATTTAGCTATCATGACTTGTCCTTTCGGAAAAGAATCCACAACAAGTTCTGAATTGACGGTAAAGCCGGAGTTATTTCTGTTGAATTTAACATTGGGTCTGATGGTAGATTCAGTAAAATTCTTAAATCGTTTTCCTCTGTAATTTTTCCGGTGTGGGAGACCTCTGAGAACAGCTTCAATGCCCGTAACTTCATCAAGCGTTGTATAGCCGTCGGTTTCATTAAATTTATAATAGGCTGCCAAGGAGGCAATATCAGGGTGAGAATCGTCCACGTCTTTATACATCCATTGCTCAATTGTAGAAGCATCCAATTCTGTATTCCATATTCTGAATTCATCAATGGCTCCGTCATAAAATCTTAAATTATTTTGAGTAAGATCCGACAATCCTTTGCCGATGGCCATGGAGTCAATAATTCCGAAATCTCTGTTTTTTCCTGTTCCGCTTTGGAGCAATGTTCCGTTAAGGTACATTTTCATTGTATTGTCATTGGTGTTTTTCACAAATGCCCAATGATTCCATTGCCCCTCAAATTGACCGGGAGCGAGAGGTTTTTCTATTCTGTCATAACCTGTATCATCACCGGCATCCCAGTAAACTGTACCATTACCCCAAGGCAGGTGTACACTAAAAACTCGTTTGTCGTTTTGGTTTACAGCTTCAAAAATACAATCATTTTGCGGTTGAATTTCCGTTGCACCGTATTGCCACATGCTTATTGTAATCTTATCAGTAATGGTATTCAGATTATTGTTATTGATATGAATTAAGTCCGGTCCGTTGAAATTAAAATAGTGGTCATTCTCCGCCGTGTATGAACTATAGTTTTCAGATATATCCGAAGCTTCGGCAGAATAGCCGGAATTTCCGGGGTTTTCACTAAAACTTATATCAACAATAAGATTGGATATGCCGTCCCAAACATAAAAATCTGTGAAGTTAATAGTTTGCCAGCCGGTTGCCGTAAACGCAGTGTTCTTTTGGTAAACGACCGTATAGCCTTCACTATCCGAGGGGCTCGGAAGAAAATTATCTTCAGTAGCTTTCACTTTTATGCATAGTTTTTGCAGCTCTTCATTATTTCCTAAATCTGTGATATTGAATTGCATTCCGGTAATGTCTCCCGAAGTCATTCCTGCAGAGGACAATTCACTTTGAGTCCATAAAAATAGACTTCGCGAATCTGAAAGCGAGCTGTTAAACGGATAGCTTGAAGTTAAAGTTCCTGCTCCGATTTCATATTCGTCCGTATTGGTCGGATTGTCATAAGTAATGGTTTCTTCAAAACGGACTTCATAATCCCATGATACATCATTCATATAGGAGTAGTTGTTGACGATATAACCGCCTTCCCCTCCTAAAATAAAATTCGGATCTTCCCCCCTGCCGGTATGTTCCATTGCCTTTGTATAGGATAAATAGTCCCATTCGCCACAAGCCGGGTACTGGTTATTATCACACTTTAATGTGTAGTACATCAATACTTTACTAAAGGTTTTTCCTGCAATGGGCGAAAAGTCAAAAAAGCCCTCTCGAGGGGAAAGCCAACCTTCGCCTACAGGGAATCCTTCAAATTCAAAAGTTTGTACAGTTGTGGTATCTCCCGGTTGAGCAACAGCTCGGTTTGGGATAAGCATCAATCCTAAAATCGGTAATGCTGTTAAGCTTAAAAAAAGAATAGTTTTTCTACACATGGTAATTGTTTTAGTTTTTAGGTTACCAAATTTATATAAAATTAAGAATTTATCGAATAATTGACTTAGATATTAAATAGACAACTATTTTTTTTTGTATATTTGAGTATCAAAAATGCGTGTAAATTATTTATTTTCATAATAAAGTATGTTTGGGGAGTGTTTCATTAAATTTAACATAGGAATGTTATGAGTTTCAAAAAACAGAGTTTTTTATTCATTTTTTTATTTGCGGCAGTTACGATGCTTGCTTTGCCTTCCGGCAAAATTCCAAGTATAAATCAGCGAGTAACAGATTTGACCGGAACACTTTCTGATTATGATATTAAACTTTTGGAATCTGATTTAGCAAAGTTTGAACAAACAAAAGGAAGTCAGGTAGCCGTATTAATTATACCGACTACCGGTGGGTTAACCATTGAAGATTATTCGATGCAAGTTGTTGAACAATGGAAACTTGGAAGAGAGGCTATTGATGACGGCGTACTGCTTTTGGTGGCTAAAAATGACAGAACTCTCAGAATAGAAGTTGGTTACGGATTGGAAGGTGCTATTCCGGATGCTGTGGCTTCTCGAATTATCAATGAATATATTGTCCCGGACTTTAAAAATGGAGATTTTGCCGGCGGAATAAATCAAGGCGTTCGAAAAATAATGAATTTGATAAACGGAGAACAGTTGCCTCCGGTAGAATATTCAAGTAAAAGCAGAGAATTATCTTCGGATGTCCGATATATAGGTCAGCTTATTATGTTGTTTAGTTTTTTGCTTGGATTTATTGTCATGCTATTCTTGACAGGCTCAAATATAAAGAGGTTCTTAACAGGTTTGGGTATTATCGTTTTATTGATGGGTATAGGTGCGGTTTTGTCTGCATTTCTGCACCTTTTTGGAATTCTTACGGGAGTCATTGTAGTGGTGAGTTTAATTTTTAGAGGATTAGTTTTAGTCGTAAAAAAAGAAGGACTGCATACCGGCGGGTCTTATTCATCATCTTCTTGGTCTTCGTCTTCGAGCTCATGGTCTTCGGGAAGTAGCTTTAGTAGTGGGAGCAGCTATAGCAGCGGCAGTAGTTTCAGTGGCGGCGGCGGAAGTTTCGGAGGAGGCGGCGCATCCGGAAGTTGGTAGCCGAAATGAATTTTGACTTGCCCCAAAAGCAAAACTTCAGACAAGGGTAGGCCTTTCAAAAATATTAATTAGCTTTACATTAAAATTACAATTATGTCAAAACAACTATTATTCACACAAACGCAAAAAGATCAGATTGCTGAAGCGGTGAAACAAGCCGAGCAAAATACATCAGGAGAAATAGTCCCGTATTTTGTCAATAAAAGTGATAACTATATTGAGGCTCCAACCTATGCCGCTCTTTCGGCCGGCGTATTTGTTGTTCTGATTTTGAATATCTTATCGCAACTTTGGTTATTACCGTTTAAATTTAACACCCTGAATTTTAGTATTTGGCTGATAGTCATCATGGCCGTTGTTTATTTGACCGTTTATTTTATTAAGCCGATAAAGCGACTAATTATCAATGACAGCAGAAAATCGGATATGGTCAATAAAAGAGCGATGCTGGCTTTTGTGGAAGAAGAAGTTTTTTCTACTCGAGATCGGACCGGAATTTTGATTTTTGTGAGTGAATTTGAACACCGTGTTGAGATTATTGCCGACAGCGGTATTAATACTAAAACAGACGATGCGTATTGGACAGAATTAATTGAGCATTTAATTGAGGGGATAAAAAAGGGGGATTTAACCGAGTCCGTAATTGATGCAATAGCACAATGCGGAAAATTATTGGCCGATGCCGGCTTTTCTGTATCACCCGATGATACCAACGAAATAGATAATAATCTAAGAACCGAAGAAATATAATATGAGTGATAAAAATAAAACGGTTGAAGCTTTTATTAAGAAAATGTATGATTTAAGCTTTTCACCGAGAGCTAAAACATACTCCGAACTCGATCTGAAGACCATTGCCTTGGAAACCGGTATGAGTGAAAGCGAATGGGAGCAGTCAAGAGAATCATTCAGAAAGAAGAAAACAGCCGGCAAAACCCATTTGTTGCACGCTAATTATGATGATGCAATTGTTGCATTCAATGCAGCCAAAGAACTTAATCCGATTGATTTTGATGTAATTCTTGGTTTGGCAAAGGCCTATAAAATGAAAGCAGATTTATCGCAGGACGTTCAAGATTATCTTTTTGCTCAGAATTATGCTCAAATATGTACCGACCTTAAACCCAAAAATTCAGAAGCTTACGAATTATTGAGTAATATTAAAAAAATAGAACAAAGCGCAATAACCGGTCGGAAGAAAATGTTCAAGGCTTCGGCAATTGTAGTCGGGATAATTTTTATTGTTTTTTTTGCAAGCTACGTTTCAATACAAAATACCGCCACTGAAAAGCAAGAAAAAGTAGCAGCCAAATGGGGACAAGTGGAACTGGTGTATCAACGCAGAGCCAATTTGGTTCCGCAGTTAGTGTCAACAGTAAATGCTGCGGCAGATTTTGAGAGAGAAACGCTGGAGCGTGTTATACAAGCTCGTTCTGAGGCAACTTACAGCTCTGTGAACAAAAATAAACTGTCGCAAAACGGACTAAGTAAATACTTGGAGAAGCAGAATAAACTCGGCGGTGCTTTGTCGCAATTACTTGCAGTAAGTGAATCTTACCCTGAACTAAAGTCGTTGAGTAATTTTCGTGATTTGCAAGCACAAATCGAAGGCTCAGAAAATCGCATAACTGTTGAGAGTCGGAGGTATAATGAAGCGGTTCATGAGTATAATGCTTACATCAAAAAAGTACCGCAACGCTGGTTGGATTTTGAACCCATCGGCTATATCAAAACTGAAAAATCCTCATTTGAAACCCCGGCAATAGAGCTGTAAGTGCTTGTTACAAAATAAAGTTTACAGAATTGACAAAGTTGTTTTGTTTATTTTCAAGATTATTGTGAAACAATACTTTGCGAACTTTGCGAAGCTTATTAACACCTTAATAATTTATTTAAAAAAGTTAATAATAGCCACAGTTTATTTGAAATTTTTATAACGATGAAAAATAAATTTTTTGCGAATGAGCAAAAGCCGAGCAAGTAGAAATGTAAAGATACTGTGCGGTGAAAATATACGAGGTGTAGAATTTGAGAAGCGTACACACAAAAATAACA
>JAYEIA010000060.1:0-2961 GCA_034659855.1 Bacteroidota bacterium | reverse complement strand
AGAAATCCTAACCCATGATATGATTATCAGGTGTTTGTAGTAATTTATTTGTAAAATAAAATTGTCGTATTTCATTGAAATTTTTAATTAAAAAATAAGGTAATAAGGTTTGAAATCCTGTTAATGCAAAATTCTACTAAGATACTGTGTTAAAACCTTAAAAAAATACTTGTATTGAGCATTTGGCGAAGTAAGGTTCTTAAGCTAAGTAGTAAACCTTATCGTTTTTTTAAACTTAGTAGAAATGAAAAAAATACGAACAAGCTTATTCCCTTATTATTAATATACGACAATTTAGTTTGCGAAAGGCCGGGATTTCTGAAATTAGCCTGAAAGTCTAAATTAATTCAGTCTGAGTTTTCGGTGACAGGCTGAAAGCCCGGTTTATTTCAACCCAAGGCAACGCCTTGGGGCTGTTGTCATTTTTAGTTTCGCCTTGTAAAGGCAACTTATTAATAAACTGCCCTTGCAGGGCGAACAAGCTCATTTATTCGCGTTGTACCGGGCTGAATTACATTGCTCTTTCAGAGCGTTTCAAAATTTCGTAAAGTAGCCCCTTTTAACTGTCTGAGAAATAAATACAAGTTATTTTGCAAATGACTTCTATATAAGAATTAAAGCCTATTTGTTTTAGGCTCTGACTTTCCTTTCCATACTACAACAAAAGAGAAAAGCAGAAAATCGTTTTTTCTGCTTTTCTCGGTAAATAGGTTTTTGTTTATTCGTATTAAGGGGTTACTTTTTTTTCCAAAACTGCCAAAAAGGTACTGTTTTCTCTGTTGTTACTGTTTCGGTTTTACCGGTATTTCCAATTGTTTTTTTACCTATTCCGGCATCTGTTACAGCTTTCACAAGGTTTTTATCGTTATCAAAAGTTACATAGACTTTTTGTTGCTTATCAAGAACTTCGTCTCCGCTTACTGAACCTTCTTTTGTTTCTAAAACACCGGGATCTTCTTTTCGTTCAATTAACTTATAATGCCAAACATAAATAGTTTGTTCGTCGTCATAGTTAATCGTGTGCAAATCATAGGGTATCGAGCCGAGTGTTTGTACAACATCTCTGTATGTCATGTCGGCACTTAGTTTCACAACTTTATCTATTGTGGTGAACTTAGGAGCTTGCTTTTTACTTGAAACCGAGGTCATAGTGGCACAACTTGACATAAAAAGCAAAGCACCAACGGCAATAATCAATAATTCTTTTTTCATAACTAATAAATTTTTAAGTTTTATAATTAAAAACAAAGTAACGGTTTTTAGAAAGCCCACAAAAGGTATGTTTAAGTGAAAATAAAAAACCATGTATTTAAGTGGTATTTAAAAATTGACTTCAAAAAAAGATACATTATTATATTATCTTTGTCAAGAAAATATGTATTTTTGCAAGACGGTGGTTCTCACACCCCCGACCATTATTATTGAAAATCCAAAGTTATATAAGCTCCGGAATGATTTTAGGCTCTTATAAAAATTTGTAATATGAAAAAACTAATTATCCTTTTTATTCCGTTTTTTTTACTGTCTTTTGGAAATTTAAAGGCACAAAACAACAAAATTGACAGTCTTTTAGACATCGTTGCCACTTCCGAAAAAGATTCGGTATTAATGTTTGCCTGTTCGGATTTATCTGACATTTATATAGCTAACAAACCGGACTCGAGCATTTATTGGGCTCATTTAGCATTAATAAAAGCCGAAAAAATTAATTATCCGAAAGGCATATTATATATGCATAATAATCTGGGCGAGGCTTATGGGAGGAAAGGATTGTTTGATAGTTCTTATCGCTATTTTAAAAAAGTACAACTTCTCGCTCAAAATTTCGACAATTCGGACTATGCAATAAAAGCACTAATAAATCTGGGAATTACAAATGCCATGAAAGGCGATTATTTGAACGCAGAAGAAAGCTATAAAACTGCTTTAAAAAAAGCCGCACAAAAAAATGACACCAACAATATCATCACTTGCCAATCTAAGCTTGCTTTGCTTTATAAAAGAACGGGGAGAACAAAAAAGGCAATAGATATGTATTTCATTGTTTTGGATGCCTATGAAAAAGCAAACATTATTTCCGGGCAAGCTAACGTATTGGTAAACCTTGGTAGTCTTTTTTCAGAACAAAAAGATTTTGACAAAGCCATAGAATACTACAACAAAGCATTGCCTTTATACAAAAGCATAAACAATAAATATGGTATTAATATAATATACGAAAACAAAGCATCAAGCTACTCGGAAAGCGAACAACTTGATTCGTCCGAACATTACTCAATAAAAGCAATTGAACTTAGTAAAGAGCGAGGGAGTCTGAGCTCATTGGCATCTTCTTTAAGTAGGTATTCAGTTTTATTGCGACAAAAAGGAAAATATTTACAAGCCATTGAAATTGGGAAAGAATCGTTGGAGTTAAAGCGGAAATTAGGTATGAAAGCAAGTATGACTTATAATTTCAGTAGCCTATCGGACGTATATCGCAAAATAGGCGATTACCGGACATCAAACATCTATACCGATTCAGTGTATCAGTATGCAAAGCAGTTTGGTGACACACGGAACCTTGCTTATGCTTATGAATCATACTCAAAAAATAATGAAGCACTCGGAAACTATATGAAAGCATTGGATTATTACAAACTGTACAAAACAATGAATGATTCCCTTTTTGAAGAATCCAAAACAAAAACTATTAATGAGTTGGAAATTTCTTACGAAACCGAAAAAAAAGAACAACAAAATAGTTTATTGACGACCGAAAATAGTTTGCAAAAAGCTAAAATTAATTCTAAAAATACCCTTATTTATTCTCTGATAATCATTTTTATACTTGCCGTCGGAATTGCTTTGGTTTGGTACATTGCACATAACAGGGCTGTAAAACAAAAGCATCGCATACAGCTGGGGCAACAGAAAATTGAAGCCCAAGAACAAATCATCCGTGAAGTATCATCTATGCTG
>JAYEIA010000059.1:0-3002 GCA_034659855.1 Bacteroidota bacterium | reverse complement strand
TTATTTCAATAACTACTTTTTGTTTTACATCGTTATAAAGTATAACCTCTTCAGAAAAGCCGAATGCTGAATTATCATACATTATTTCATTGGTCTCAACATTTCGTACCCTAAACTGAACATTTCCGAGTTTATTTCTGCCTTCTACTGAAATGTAGTAATTTCTTCCGGCATGCATTGTTCGTTTTATATCGTAGAAATCGTCGCTGCTCATTTTAATTGTTTTGCTTCTTCTGCTCTTCTCATATCCTTCTCCGGGTTTCTTGTGTGGAGGGAATGTAGAAAAATCATTTCCGAAAATACCCGCTGTTTGCAATAAAATTGAGACTAATAAAATTGATTGTTTGATTATATTTTTCATGACTCTGTGTTTTTTTAATGTTTATTTTTTACAAAGTTACAGCACAAACAGAGTTTCTTCCGGTGTATATTTGCTTATAAATTTAAAGTTTCGGAATATAGGTATATAAACCTACCCGACTACAATTGTTTTCTGCTTTACGCACTTTCTCTAAAAAGCTCTTAAATATCTGATTGTTAAAGTGTAATTTTGAAATTTGGTTGCCCCGCTGTATATTTGCCTATGTTTTTACGAAAAAAAAGTAAATAAATTCGGAAGCACTTCTGTGCAAATTATTTCCAAAGCAGGAGGAAGGTATAAAGTTGTTAAAACAATTTGGTGTAGGTAAAAGTGAAAATGAGATTGAAAATTTACAAAATTTAGGACGACAGGAAATTGAAAATTTATTTAGGCATCTTGTAATTGCCCTCCTATCTTTTCCTTTGAGCAAATGGAAGGCAACTGAATATTTGTTTCCTTATTCCTTTTTTTACCTAACTATATGATACACATCTTTCAATTCATTTTGTTTTCTTTTTTAATACATTATTTGCAGCTATTTCAGCGGGAAATTTCAATAAGTAATCTCTTGCAAACTTATAAAAGACAAGGGTGCTGAATCCACTGTCTGCTCTAAAAACAAGATTTTGAAAATTATTTATGAATAATTCGGAATAATACAACATACAAATCCTGCCAATATACTTATTCATAAATTAAAACCTTTATATTCAATACAGTATAGCTAATTACAATTTATATTAAGATTTATAAATGTTAAAAAATGTTTTATTATTTGTAGGCTATTAAAAAACTGTATATCTTTGTTTAGAATTAGTCTAAATAAAAATAAGAAATGTTTAAAGAATATAACCCACTGAAAAAAAAGATATTTCAAATAATAGATAATGAAGGTAAAGTAATGAACCAAAAGTTTATGCCTAAATTGTCAGATAATGAAATACTTAAAGCATACAAAGACATGTTATTTGCCAGAACAGCAGATTTACAAATTGTATCTTTTCAAAGACAAGGACGAATTTATACTTATCCTCCTAATTACGGACAAGAAGCAATTGGTGGAGCAATGGGGAAAGTGATGACAGAAAATGATTGGCTTGTTCCGGCATTTAGAGAAATGGGAGCATGGCTTGCAAAAGGTGTAACACTTAAAGACATTTTCTTGTATTTTATGGGGCATGAAAATGGCTCAAATTTCAAAAATGCAAAAAACATGTTGCCTGTTTCTGTACCTATTGCATCTCAGTTAACACATGCAACCGGAATAGCCTATGAAATAAAATACAACAAGAAAAAAGATGTCGTATTTGCAGTTGTAGGAGACGGCGGAACTTCAGAAGGTGATTTTCATGAAGGTCTCAATTTTGCCGGTGTATGGAAAGTACCTGCTGTGTTTGTAGTTCAGAATAATCAATACGGAATTTCTACACCTTTTAAGGTGCAAACCGCATCCGACGGTATAGCCATTAAGTCTGTTGCCTACGGTATTAAGGGTATTCAGGTTGACGGCAACGATTATTTTGCGATGTATCAAGCTTTAAAAAATGCAAGAGAGTATGCTGCCGACGGAAACGGACCGGTTTTAATTGAAGCTGTTACTTATCGTAAGGGAGCACATACAACTTCGGATGACCCCACCAAATACAGAACAAAAGAAGAAGAACAATCCTGGGAAGCAAAAGATCCCTTGAAACGCTTAAAAGCATACTTAATTGACAAGAAATTATTTACCGAAAAGGAAGAGACAAAATTAGTAAAAGGACATAAAAAAGAAATTGACAGACAATTTGAAGAAGTTGAAAATGAAATGAATTATCCTTTAGATGATGTTTTTAAATATATGTATGAAGATATGCCGGCTGATTTATTAGTGCAAAAGAAAGAACATGAACGATATTTGAGTCGTCAAGGAAAATAATTGATAAGTTTTTAATTCTCGAATGAAGAAAATATAGTTATGAAAATAATGAATATGGTCAATGCGATTAATGATGCATTAGACTTGAAATTAAAAGAAGATAAAAATATTATTGTCTACGGACAAGATGTAGGTGTTGAAGGTGGTGTATTCAGAGTTACCGAACATTTACAAAAAAAACATGGTGTTGATCGTGTATTTGATGCACCTCTGGCTGAATCCGGAATTGTAGGTTCAGCTGTGGGAATGGCTGCTGCCGGATTACGCCCTGTTATTGAAATGCAGTTTTCGGGTTTTGCATTACCGGGTTTAAACCAAATGTTTGCTCATGTTGCCAGAATGAGAAATCGTTCCAGAGGAAAATACCCTATGCCGATTGTGATAAGAATGCCCTACGGAGGAGGAATTAATGCATTGGAACATCATTCCGAAAGTATGGAGGCGATGTATGCACATATTCCGGGATTAAAAATTGTGATACCTTCTACTCCGCATGATGCAAAAGGATTATTGATTTCTGCTGTAGAAAGCAACGATCCGATTATCTATATGGAACCGAAACGTATATACAGAGCAATTAAGCAAGAAGTTTCCGAAGATAAATTCACAATTCCTATCGGTAAAGCTACCGTCTTATCTCCGGGTACTGATGTTACAATTGTAACTTACGGTGCAATGGTGAGAGAAGTTCAAAAAGCAATGGTAAAAGCCAAAGAAGCCGGT